>JABIVN010000083.1 GCA_018667205.1 Gammaproteobacteria bacterium
ACCAAGTACGATGCCGTAGGTGAAAAAAGCATTTTGGCCCATACCAGGCGCCTGGGCGATCGGGTAATTCGCCCATAAACCCATGAAAAGTGAACCCACCGCTGCAGCGATACAGGTCGCCACAAATACGGCCCCAAAATCCATACCCGCGTCTGACAAGATCGTGGGATTAACGACAGTAATGTAGGCCATAGAAAGAAAAGTGGTGGCACCTGCGATGAGTTCAGTTCGCACATCAGTGCGGTGATGATCCAATTGAAAATAGCGCTGAAGAAAATCCCGCAATGTTTCACCTGATGGTTTTATAATTCACGTAACAATGACAAATAGCGTCCGGCAATGCTACTCTGCGGCCCATGAAAAAACGCTTCATTTCCGCCGATGAGTTGCTCATCGATTCTTTTAAACTGGCCGACCAGATCTTTCAGAGCGGCTTTAAACCTCATTTTATTGTTGGCGTCTGGCGCGGTGGCGCGCCGGTTGGTATCGCGGTTCAGGAATACCTCGATTATCGTGGTATCGAAACAGATCATATTGCTATCCGTACATCCTCTTACTACTCAATAGGCAAGCAGGATAAGGATGTTCGGGTGCACGGATTAAACTACATCATCGATAACGTTAACGCCGATGATACCCTGCTGCTTGTCGACGACGTGTTTGATTCTGGTCGAAGTATCAAAGCCATTTTGAACGAATTATCTGATAAAACCCGCGCCAATCTACCTAAAACGATCAAGGTTGCCACACCTTGGTACAAACCTGACAAGAACACGACAGATATCGTGCCAGATTTCTTTGTTCACGAAACGGACCAATGGCTGGTGTTTCCCCATGAGTTGTCGGGTTTAAGCGATGACGAAATTGCCACCGCCAAACCGGAGATCTGGAAGACAATATCAGCCATGAAAGCAAATCCAGACAAGCGCTAGCCATGAAAGTCGGTATCGTAGATCTGAACGCGAATGACGCGCAACAACTTGTCACAGAGTCCCTGGTCGAATCCGGCTTTGCCGTAGTTGAAAACCACAAGATACCGGTCTCGGCACTCAATGATCTATATTCAGGCTGGGATGATTTTTTTCTTGACGGCAGTCGGGATCAGTACATTACCGACGCCGAATCCCAGGCCGGTTATTTTTCTACTTATTTCGCCGAAACAGCGAAGGGGCACGAAGCACAGGACCTGAAAGAGTACTTTCATTACTGGCCGGGCGGTGTTCTACCGGCCGCCGTTGAAAAGCTGACCCTACATTACTACGACGCCATCTTTGAACTGGGCAAAGATGTGATGGCTTGGCTTCAGGCTAACTCGCCAACCACGCTCTGGCAGTCTATCGACAAGCCTTTCGAAGAATACCTGTCACGCGACCAGACATTACTACGTATTCTTCGGTATCCTCCACTCACGGGGAATGAGGCGCCAGAAGCAATACGTGCTGGCGCTCACGAGGATATCAACCTAATCACTATGTTACCTGCGGCCAGCGAGTCTGGTCTGCAGATTAAGCCGAAGGGTACGGACGACTGGATACCCGTCGAAGCACCGCCAGGTTCAATCGTGATCAACGTTGGAGATATGCTTCAGGAACTCACCAATGGCGCGATGCCTTCGACAACTCACCAGGTAGTGAATCCAACCGGTGATGCGGCCAACAAGGCTCGCCTCACCGCACCAGTGTTCTGCCATCCCTATCCAGAGATGGTGCTCTCTGACAGATATACAGCAAAGTCCTACCTTCACGAGCGTCTATCAGAAATCAACTCAATAGAGCTTCGCCCTTCATGAGCCGCTCGCGCCGGAAAGTGGTTTTGGATACAGACCCTGGCATAGACGATGCCATGGCACTACTTTACCTGCATGCCTGCGACAGTCTGGAACTGTTGGGTGTTACGACTGTTTTTGGTAACGCAAGCATTGACGATTGCACCACTAATACACTTTTCCTTTGCGAGCAGTTTGGCGTTATCGCACCAGTATATCGCGGCGCTGATCGACTACTGAATGGGGAAACACCCGAAGAATACCCGGACTTTGTTCATGGAAAAAACGGCCTGGCAGACATCGATGTGACGGTTGCCGAAAAAACAGCTGAAGATCAGGAGGCCAGTCACTTTCTGATTAAAGCAACTAAAGCCAACCCCAACGAGATCACGATTATCGCAATCGCCAGGCTCACCAATATCGCCCTTGCTATCAACAAAGACCCTACGTTTGCCAGCCGAGTTAAGGAAATTATCTTCATGGGGGGCGCAGCCAATTGCGAAGGAAACGTCACCACCTGGGCAGAAGCTAATATTATTGGCGATCCGGAAGCCGCTTCCACGGTGTTTAACGCTGGCATTCCCATGGTGATGGTTGGCCTGGATGTCACTATGCAGACCTGGCTGTCACTTGATATCCTGGATTCTATGACCTCCGGTATGGCGCAACTTAAACCCCTGCTGCTCTCAATCAACAACGTCTACGCTAATTCTTACAAAACCAGACAGAACTGGGACGAGTTTCCTGTCCACGACTCCTCCGCCATTGCCTATGCACACAACCCCAAGTTGTTTGGCACCGAGCGAGGCCAGATTACCTGCACGCTGAATGGAGAAGCGCGGGGCAGAACTGTCTTTGAACCTGCCGCATCAGGGAACCATCGGGTCTGCCTATCCGTAAATTCAACCGCGCTGGTTGATGGTTATCTTAAGACCGTCACTGCTGCTTACCGTTAAGCAACCTCCAACCAAAATTATAGCGATTAAAGATCCATTCGTTACAGCACCACGAGTTAGAAAAATCAATTAAAAGAATCAATTAAAAAATCAGGAAGGGCCAAAGATGGAACTCAAAGGAAAACGGATCATTGTCACCGGTTCAGCCAGGGGAATGGGTGAAGCAACCCTGCGCGCTTACGTTAAGGCAGGTGCTCATGTGGTAGGGATGGATATAACCGATCAAACCGGCACAACCCTTGCTGCGGAAGCTAGCAAAGCGGGACCAGGAAGCGCCAGCTATCTTCATGTCGATATCGCCGATATCGACAGCG
>JABIVN010000084.1 GCA_018667205.1 Gammaproteobacteria bacterium
CAATTCATCAACATCGTACAGGCGACCATCGTCACTGGTGAGTCGGGCTCGCTCGTGAGGCTCCAATCTAAGAGCGGCATTGGCAATTATTTCCATGCCTAGGCTATTGAATATCCACAATCGCCCGGACCTGTGCTGGATTCTGATTGGGCGTTCCGGTGCCCAGGTATCCAGCCATTGGCGATCCAGTTGGCCGAGTACGCTTTCATGGTAGCCTGTGCCACGCAACCAATGACGACCTGGTTGCCGCTGCAAGGCAGACTTTAGATCTGCTTCTGACACAACATTGGGTGGGCCGCAATTGATTGATACCAGTGAAGCGGCATATGCGATCAGGTGGGTATGGTGATCGTGCAGACCGGGTATCAGCAGGCTCCCTTTAGCATCGATAACGGTTGCGCCATCTTGCAAGGGATTGGCGCTGGTAATGTCGATGAACCGGTCACCGACAATCGTTGCGTTGGTCAGCCGAGGCTTGCCGTCTGAATCTAGCAGTTCGGCATTGAGGAACTGTATGGTCTGGTCATTCGTCTTCAATGTTGAGTCATTTCCTGACAAGGTCTGGTTGGAGTTTACCGGTTTAGTGCCTCAAGGCGGTATCTTGCCTTTTTGAAAACTGATTAGTTAAGCTGTCTTTTCTACCGAAATGTTCTGGAAAACGTCACTTGGTTTTATCAATAGCAGTCGGTTATCGCGTGGCTGTAAATGTAGGCGCTAAAAAGCTGAGTTCGCTGAGTTTAAAGAAACTCTGATGTCGATAAGTTAATCTCTTTAGATGTGGCAATTGCGTCACCAGGTAATCCACAGCGTTAGCTGATCTTGGGTTGATCTGTTAAACCTGCTTATGAGATTGTTCAAAAAGTTTTGCCAAGCAAAGGAAATACCGTGAGCGACTATTTATTCTCTGGACTTAAAGTCATTGACTGTGCAACGGTCATTGCCGCACCGGCAGCCGCAATGATGCTGGCTGACTACGGTGCGGACGTCATTAAAATCGAACAGCCCGGTGAAGGCGATATGTTGCGTATGTTGGGTGATATACCAACAACTCCCTATGCTGACAGCGATTGGTTCTGGCAGTTAGACGGTCGAAACAAACGGGGCGTGGCATTGGATTTGAAACAACCAGCGGGGATGGAAATCCTGCGCAAACTGGTCGCTGGTTGTGACGTCTTTATCACCAATCAACCCTACTCCGTTCGAGAATCCCTGGGCATTACCTATGAGGATCTCAAACCGTTAAACCCTGGCATGATTTACGCATCCCTCACTGCGTATGGAGAAAAGGGACCCGAGCGCAAGCGTAAAGGGTTCGACCAGTTGGCTTACTGGGCAAGAAGTGGACTGATGGAACTGATGAGAGAGCCTGGAACAAGGCCGACTCAGGGTCTTCCCGGGATGGGTGATCATCCTACCGGTGTCGCCTTGTATGCGGGAATTGTGACTGCCTTGTTGAACCGAGAACGTTGCGGCGAGGGCAGTCTGGTAGAAACGTCACTTCTCGCCAACGGCCTTTGGTCTGCCGCCGGTATCGCGCAGGGAGCGATGGCCGATGGTGACATGCCGTTGTATCGCTCATTGAATGAAAGTCCGCCGGCCATGATGCTTCCCTACCAAACCCTTGACGGGCGGTGGTTACAGTTCAATATGATCCGCAACGAAGACTTACAAAGTCTGCTTTTTGTGGCGTTGGAGGCCCCTGAGATTTTGGCTGACTCCAGATTCAGCAGCCAGGAGTTGATGTTTGAAAATCGCGAGTTATTGGGGCTCGAACTGCAAAATATCATCGAACAACAAACAGCAAAACACTGGCTCACAATCTTTGATGCTTTTGAGTTACCCGTGAATCTCGTTGCTCTGGTGGAAGAAAGTAAGACCGATCCACAGGTACTGCAGAATCAGATGGTGGTCGCGCCAGAAGACGTCAGGATTAAAACACCGCTCATTATTGAACACCCGATTCAAATATCCAATGTACCGAAGGTGGGGCCCATTTGCGCACCGGCCTTGGGTGAACATACGAACGAGGTATTGGCGGATCTTGGGTACACAGTAGAACAGGTGACCAGACTTCGAGAATCTGGGGTTATTTAGATTCGGAGGTAAGGCAAGGAACGTGGCAGTTGGCCTAACAGATGCTTAGTAAGCAAGGGGGCAAGTGGGGCTGTCCTTCATAGCTGAGGCTGCTGCGGCGCAGCGCGTGGCGTAGCGCGTGGCGTAGCGCGTGGCACAAGCATTTGAGGCGAACGTTGTTTCGGTTGCGCTCAGGATAATCGTTGCCGCAAAGTGAAATTCCATTCACTGATGGGTTTGTGCGAAACTCGTAATTTATGAAGTAGGAACAAGATATGAAACTTAAGGGAAAAATTGCCGCAATAACCGGCGGTTCTGCGGGCATAGGGTTGGCTATTGCGATAGCCTTTCTTCGAGAAGGTGCTAGTGTCGTGATTATGGCAAGAGACGCTGTCAAAGGGGCGGCGGCAGTTGAGCAACTCGGTGGTGACGAGCGCTCGGCATTTATCAAGGGAGATGCCACTGTACAAGCCGACATCGAACGCTTTGTTGATGGCACTATCGAGCGTTTTGGGCGCATTGATATTTTGGTGAACAACGCGGGTGGCGCAGGCGAATTACTGCCACTTGTTGATTTGACCGATGAATCTTTCGATTACACAATGAAGCTCTGTGTGTATTCAACTTTTTGGGCGACCCGTCGGGCGCTGCGGCCTATGATTGAGCAACAATTTGGCCGCATCATCAACATTTCATCGGTTGAAGGTAAAATTGGCAAGCCGGTTTTTTCCTCCTACACGGCGGCGAAACATGCTGTTAACGGTTTGACTAAATCCACGGCTCAGGAAGTAGGTACGGACGGAATAACCGTGAACGCCATTTGTCCCGGGCTCATTATCACCGACATAATCAAAGCCGACGGCCCCGCCACAGCGAAAGCAATGAACCTGACGTTCGATGAGATGGTTGATTTATTTTCCCAGGAATCGGCCATCAAGCAGCCCAACAAAGTCGAACAAGTTGCTGAAACTGCTGTGCTGTTGGCCTCTGACGTGGGCGCTGGCATCACCGGCGCCACGTGGAGCGTGGATGGCGGTACGGCGCCGTATTAGGGTCACCTTAACGTCGTAAGACGATGTTAAGTGCTGCAAATTGTTGCAGTGCCTTAGGCGAAACCCGTCCAGTTCGTCTAAGGCGCGTGCGGCCGGCCATAGACCGTAAGTTAATAGGCCGATGCTTGACGCTTATCGTGACTGGGAACGCCCCCGGCGATCACATTAATGCATCTGCGCTACCCGAGTAAAAAGTGTCTGAGAGGTGCCACCGAACCTGAGTCACTGCTTGATAGCTACCGGGGTCGTCTGTTTAATGATCAGGACGATGACGTTTGACACCGTCAACTGAATGGGTGGACGGGTGATTGAAAAAAAATGATATATTTGTAAACCCACGTTGGGAGCAGTGATGACAGAGTCAGTTTCAATTTCTATCGGAGTCTTGGCTCTGGTCGTTGCCCGGCATCCTGGTCGATGCGGGCGGCGTAACTCAACAATTAGAATTCAATATCAGGACGGAGAAACCCTATGGATCTAAGCAATGCCGACATGCTTCGAATGTTTGAACAAATGACGCGCATCCGGGAATTTGATGAGCGCGCAGGGTTGTTAATGGAGCAAGTGAAAGTCCATGGCTCGGTTCACCTTTACTGCGGTGAAGAGGCAATAGCAGTAGGGGTCTGTGAAGCGCTCAATGACGACGATTACATTACCTCTACCCATCGTGGCCATGGGCACCTCATTGCCAAGGGTG
>JABIVN010000085.1 GCA_018667205.1 Gammaproteobacteria bacterium
AGATCTTTAGATCTTTAGATCTTTAGATCACATGAAGAGCGCAGATGTGGAACTCGGTAGATCAGAATGGTGACGCAGTCGATGACTATCTACAGACCAGGCCAGATAAAAACGCCGCTAAACGCTTCTTCAAGCGGAAGTTACGAATCGATGGTGGCAAGCCTAGAAAAATCGTAACTGACAAACTGCGAAGCTATGACGTTGCCCGAAGGGAGGTTGCCCCCGAGGTCATTCATGATACTTCTCAGTATGCCAACAGGTTCAAGTCCACCGGCAGGCTCCGAGGTTTTCGAGTACTCATGCCGCTTTATCAGATCTATTTAATCCTGGGCGGCACCTTGTAGGAGCGAAGCACTACAGAATTCTCGGGATAGCTGCGTTTGATGAATTTAGTGGAGCGGCTTCTTAATGGAAACACGACACAGAACTCAAATAAGGTGGTGATGATTCTTGCCAAAGAAATTGATTGGAGGAAATGCTGTTCACCAATATGTCGCTTGAATTCAATCAACGCTCCAAGTTGAAGCACTTTCTTGTGTTTTATCTTTCTTTGCACCAACGATTTTGCTTTGCCGCAAAACTTTAAAAGCGCTAAACCAAGGTTTAACGCTTGCTTTCTACAATGCGCTCCGAGTCTCTTCGTGGGTTGGCATGTTCGTTGCAAAAGGTTTTGTGGCAAAAGGTTTTGTGGCAGTAGTTTTTGTGGCAATAGTTTTTGTTGCAGCAGGTTCATGACTTATTTATTCGTAACCAGGTGAGTAAGTGCAACAGCACTACTGAAGATAATGAGGATCAAAGCTTTGTGAATAACCGAATGGAATATTCCAACTCAGGCTCCATACGACGGTCTGCATTCATCGCAGATCTGGGCACCGGGAGACAAACAATAGGGTTTTCAGCACAGGTATCATTGGAGACAATCAAATGGCGGTAGAAAACACAACAACGAACGAGATGTATGGCATATCGAGGATTGATGATCCGGTAAATAGAGCCCACTCATGGAGAGTGAGTTTGCGCCGTAGGGGTAAAAAGCTGGTGAAGAATTTCGCGGACAAGAAGCACGGTGGAAAAGAGATTGCGCTAGCGCTAGCGAAAAAACATCGTAATGAATTGTTGGAGAAAAACCCACCGATCAGTCGAAAGGAATTTTCCTGTGTGCTGAGGCGTAACAATAAAACTGGAATTTCGGGTGTGTATAAATATGCCAAACGTTACACGCTAAAAGATGGTACCGAGAAGGAAATCTGGTACTGGGAAGCAAATTGGCCAACTGAAGTTGGCGTTAGCGAACACAAGAGTTTTTCTGTCAATCGATTTGGGGAAGAAGTCGCTCGTCAAATGGCTATTCGAGCCAGAGAGACAAGGCTGGCTAATCTGTCTGGCGTATTTTGGGCATCTGAGCGCGGTTCGTTGGAGCAGATTCACTGCGTGGAACCTGGCAATACTGAACATCGCGGCGATAGAGAGGAGCAATCCAGGCATGTGGCTTGAGCCTTTTGAGATATCCTGGCGACACAGACGCTATGGACGATATGTGGCGGTACCCTGCGAGTCATCGGACGGGCCCGTCTTCGGATCACTGATCCAGATGCCACGCAGAAGATCCTTGATCACTTAAAAGCACAACCACCGCGGCGGATAAGCGTGATAAACCATCTTTTCCAAAGAAGAGTCAGGCGTGCTAATTGCTGATGTTCATTCAAATTTAAGCCAGCGTGGCGTGGTGGCACTAATACCTGTCTGCAACGTAACCCAGCAAACACGCACCGTATCCAATGTCGCACATAATCACCTAGAATCGTCCCTACAACAGGGGTGTTTTGACCGCTTGCGCGCCCGAACAGTTTTTTCCCGAAAAAGTTTCCAGATAAAGCGTCCAGTTTGTTCCCAAAACGGCATGTAGCAACCGATGCCCCTATAGTCATTAATGAAGGCGAGTCAGGGGGGCTGATTTCTGAGTATTTTTAGAGTTATGCACGCTAAATCATCGGTTTTATTGGAGCGGGCGACGAGATTCGAACTCGCGACAACTAGCTTGGGAAGCTAGAACTCTACCAACTGAGCTACACCCGCATGTCACGTAGTCTAACCCACTAACCTGTGAACCCGTTACTTTTGCAGGAAAACTCAAATGAAGAAATCTTCAGTTGATAAGCTAAGCCATTTTACGGGTGTAAAGGGGCATCTACCCCGCCAGTGCTTTAACCTGTTGTTAAAGCACTGCGTAGCGCGACTCGAATAAGTAAAGCAGGCTTAGTGTCGACCATGAGGTTGCTTCCAGTTATACGGCCATGGTGCCCTTGCAGGGCAGGATCGCGACCGTGTAATCCGGCATAGGTTTAAGAGCCATTCGTTTCGAGCCTGTCATGGGTAATCGTGACATCTGTTTACCCTTGATCTGCGTGCCTTGATGACACACCGCTGGTGACTCGCAGAAGAGTCGTCAATAATAGGTATTCCTGAAGAGTATGGACGTTGTTTATGAGTGTAGGTGTTTGGAAACCTGGTGGGGACGCCAAATCCAGGGTGGTGGATCCTGCTCTCTTGAGTCGTTTTTCCGAATTGGCTAACGGCCTTGCTGGCGTTGTGGATGCCGGTATGCTGGATACCGCTGGCTTGGCTAATGAAAACTGGGTCATGACAGTCGGGCCAACAGCCTGGGAGGGCGCGCGGGCGGTGGACTCGGATACGGCTATTTCGCTTACTAGGTTATTTACCCTGGTGGAAGAGCAGGTCTCCGGGTGGGAGGCTGGGAATAAGTCGCCGGTCATTCCGTTAGTCAAAATATTGAAGGAGCGAGGTGATTTTGAAGCCGACCTGCGCAAGTGGATCAAGTCGAATACAAAAAATCGGTATTTGCCCAATGGCAGCGCTTTATAGCGGCTGCTACTTACAATCGTTATGGCAGTTAAGACGCTGGCACTGCCATGCAGGAACAGTATAATCCGCCGCTTCCCCAGATGATGGGGTTTATAAAGCGTCGATACAACACGCGAAAAGATCCATTCAATACGCTTAGGATCTACAACAAAAGCTGAGGGCTCCATGAGAACCGCTGAGATAGATAGAAACACCCTGGAAACGCAGATTTCGGTATCCGTGAACTTAGATGGCAGCGGTGAGCGCGAGTTTCAAACGGGTTTGCCATTTCTTGATCATATGTTGGACCAGGTGGCACGGCACGGGTTGCTTGACATCACGATTAAAGCTGACGGGGATCTGGAGATCGATGCCCATCATACTGTCGAAGACATCGGCATCACACTTGGTCAGGCGGTGAACCAGGCGATGGGGGACAAGAAGGGTATCAGGCGTTATGGGCATGCCTATGTGCCGCTGGATGAAGCCCTGTCCCGAGTGGTCATTGATTTTTCAGGTCGACCTGGTCTTGTCTATAATGTTCAATTTGTCCGCCAGATGGTTGGGAATTTCGACGTGGATCTGTTCCACGAGTTTTTTCAGGGATTTGTGAATCATGCGAACGTGACTTTGCACATTGATAACCTGAAGGGCGACAACGCACATCACCAGATTGAAACTATCTTCAAAGCTTTTGGACGGGCACTTCGAATGGCGGCGGAACCAGACCCCCGTATGGCCGATGTGACACCTTCAACGAAAGGAAGCTTGTAGGTGGATATTATCCCGGCCATCGACTTTAAGGATGGCAAAGTCGTCAACCTGAAACAGGGTCAGTTAGACCGATCCACTACCTATTCTGACGACCCTGTTGGGATGGCTGCGCACTGGGTGTCCAAAGGGTGTGAGCGGCTCCATTTGGTGGACCTTGATGGGGCCTTCGATGGTCAGCCAAGAAATGCAGACGCTATCAACACGATTGCGAAGAATCATCCGGAGTTGACGATTCAATTAGGCGGCGGAATTCGTAGCGCGGCAGTTATTGAGTCCTACCTCAATGCCGGTGTCGATTATTTAATCGTCGGCACGAAAGCGGTTCAGGAACCGGAATTTGTCGGTGAAATGTGTCAACGTTTTCCCGGTCACATTATTGTCGGGTTGGATGGACTGCATGGCATGGTGGCTATTAATGGCTGGAAAGAAGTGACAGATGTTTCAGTGAAGAGCTTAGCAATGCTTTTTGAAAGCGACGGTATAGACGGCATTGTTTATACGGACATCGGTAAGGACGGCATGATGGGGGGAGTTAACCTGCAGGCAACAAAAGACTTGGCCGATTCGGTCAACGTACCGATTATTGCGTCCGGTGGGGTTACTGACATTAAAGATATTCAGGCGCTGCTCGAAGCAGGTGAACGACCGGCCGGCGGCATTACAGGGGTCATTACCGGGCGTGCAATCTATGAAGGTACGCTGGACCTGGAAGAGGCAATCGCTCTTTGCAGGCATTTCAAGCCTGAAATCTGAAGGTCTAATAGCTGGCGAGTTGTCGAGCAGACTGCCTGAGGTTCAGCATTTCTGACACTGAAATAAGCTTTATTCCCTCTTGTTCCAGCATTGGAATGGCGTGTTCCAGGTATTGCAAGGTTGAAGGGTAGGGGTGGCCGATGGCGATAGCTGTTTTACGCCGCTTGGCAACGGCCAGTAAGCGCCGGAACTCCTTGTCTATGCCGTAAATTGACCTGTCGTTATCTAAAAACACATCACGACTGGCCGTTCGGATATTTTCCTGTATCGCGATTTCTGATGCCACGCTTTTGGGTGTCGTTCGGGAATCTACGAAAAATAACTTGTGACGTCTTACCGCGCGCATAAGCCATACCATCGCTTGTGGTTCTTGGGTCAAGGAACTGCCCATGTGGTTGTTGATGCCCTTGGCGAAAGGAACCAGCCTGACGGCCTGATCCAACACTATCGCTATATCCTGCTCTGATAGATCGCGTGTTAATGCCAGGCCACCGAGTGGCTTGTTCATGGTGTTTTCCATGGGCAGGTGAACCATCACTTCTTTCCCGGCGCTGTGGGCATAGCTGGCAAGACGAACGGCGTGTTGGGTTTTAGGTAGGACGGCGAAGGTTAGGTGAGCCTGGATGTTGATAGCCCTCTCGCCTGCGCGCCGATCATGACCAAGATCATCAATGATAATGGCAATATAAGAACGGTCTGCTGAAAATGACGAAAGAGGTACCAATTGCAGCAAAAGTGCCACTATCACGGGAGTAAAGCCGATCTGGGTTGGCCTCGACAACGCCTAGCCTTGCGGTGTTTTCATCTTGCCGAGTATATGCAGGCCTTTGAGTAATGTCAGCGCTTCATTGAGCTGATAATCGCGCATAGCCAGTTTCATGTTGTTGGAATAGGTGGCGGTGGACTCGGTGGTGTCAGGATCCATTGAAGCCGGGCTATCTGGGTCATCGACCTTGGTTTCCCCTTTGGTGCTTTCATTGTCTCCAGCCAGATGCTTGGGAAGGTTTTTTTCCTTTATCCGCCAGGGATTCGACTTCGCCGGTGTGACCTTCGAGCGATCGACCCAAATGTCCGGAATAATACCCTCAGCCTGAATAGATTTACCATTTGGCGTGTAATACCTGGCCGTGGTCAATTTTATTGCTTTTTCGTTGGTAAGCGGAAGGATGGTCTGCACGGATCCTTTGCCGAAAGTCGTCGTGCCCATGACAATCGCCCGGCCATGATCCTGCAGTGCCCCAGCAACGATCTCGGATGCAGAGGCGGTCCCTGCATTGACCAGCACAACGATGGGTACGCCATGAATAGCGTCTGGTGTGCGGGCGTTGTATCTTTGTTCAGAATCCTCCATGCGGCCCTGGGTATAGACGATCAAACCATCGTCAATAAATACGTCAGATACGGCGACGGCAGATTGCAGAACGCCACCTGGGTTGTTGCGCAGATCGATAATCAGCCCTTCAAGGTCGCCTTCGTCTTTTAGCTGGATAACCGCCTTTTCGACTTCGTCCCCGGTACCTCTTTGGAACTGCGCAATACGAAGGTATCCGAACCCTTCCTCCAGGTAACGTTGCCTGACACTGGCAACCTTGATGACTTCTCTTGTCAGGGTAAGCGGTTGAGGCGTTGGACTGTCAGCTTTAATCACCATGATTTCTATTTCGCTACCAGCTTCGCCGCGCATAGCATCGATAGCGTCAGACAGGCTCATGCCTTTCACCGGAGTGTCATTAAGCTGGATGATCAGGTCACCACTTTCAATGCCAGCCTTGGCTGCAGGGGTGTCGTCCATGGGTGAAATCACCTTAACGAAGCCATCTTCCATGCCTATTTCTATGCCAAGACCACCGTAGTTACCTGAAGTAGATTCCTGAAGGTCATCAAACGACTCTTTGTCCAGGTACGAGGAATGTGGATCCAT
>JABIVN010000086.1 GCA_018667205.1 Gammaproteobacteria bacterium
ATTGTGATTTTATCAGGTTAAGTCATGTACCTATTTCTTAAGGAGGGAAACCAAATGCAAAAACCCAGTGGAAACTTCATGGTTAACGAATTAGGTAATTTATTCTATGGCGAAAAGAAACAGAGCACGCTCCACATCTAGTCGACAAAAACAAGAAGGGAGAAAAGCTAGATACTCCGGAGGACACTCCAGCGGACACTCCGGAGGACAAGCTGCAGCTAACTTCTCAAATAACGTCCCGCGCAACGGTGGTGGTGCAGATGTCTATACCCTGCACTCCGTGAATTCTCATCCTGAAACAGTCTACGGCCCGACCCGTATGCGGGAGCCCCTTGAAGCCCGCACTAAATCCCAAAAAGATTATATGTGCGCAATCCAAAGTCATTGCTTGACTTTCGGTATTGGTCCGGCCGGGACAGGTAAAAGCTATTGCGCGACGGCGATGGCCGCTGAGGCCTTGCAAAATGGACGAATTGAAAGAATCGTCATGACCAGGCCAGCTGTCGAGGCGGGGGAGCAACTGGGTTATCTTCCCGGTGACCTGGAAGAGAAATTTAGTGTTTACATCGACCCATTCCGAGACATTCTGAATGAGCGACTTGGGAAAGAGGCAGTAGAATACCACCTGCGGCATGGTCGTATTGTGGCGGCGCCTTTAGCGTTCATGAGGGGAAAAACCTTTGGTGGTGATACATTTGTCATTCTTGATGAGGCTCAAAACACATCGATTGCTCAAATGAAGATGTTCTTGACCCGTATTGGTGAGGGTTGCAAAGTCGTAGTGAACGGCGATGTGAAGCAAAGCGATATTCGCGGCGGCAACGGGTTGGCGGATGCTGTTAGACGATTTGGAGGGCTTCCAGGCGTCTGTATTCATGAGTTTGAACGTGATGATATTGTTCGTAGCGGGCTAGTGCGGGCAGTCATTGAGCGTTATGAGGCGGACTAATAAATAGTGTTTACGGGTTTACGGATTTACTGGTCAGTGCGTCATCAGGGGTAACGGTGTTGGTGGCGGGGTTTTCTTTTTGCACATTAAGCTGGTCAAGTTTCTTTTTCACGCGATCTGACTCAGGGTTTGCTGCAAGCGCCGCTTCAAGTGCCGCAGTCGCATCGTCCCAGCGCTTTAATCGAATGAACGCTAATGATCGATTGTAGTGAAGAATATCAAGCGGCACATTGGCCAGGTGCAGGGCTCTGTCGTAGTCCGCAAGTGCTGTGACGTATTGGTGCAACTGGTGGTAAACGTTACCTCGATTAACATAGATCTTGCCCATTTCCGGTGCCAGCGAAGCGGCCGTGTTATGGTCCTTCATCGCCTTATCCAGTTGACCGTTTGCCCCATAGATGATGCCTCGATTGGTATGAGTAGCGGCAAGGTCTCTAAGTAACAGGTTGTCTTTTTTGATTGCGTTCGTACAAAACACGATGCCGTGGGTAGAAAAAGGCGTATTACTTTCCTGATAACAACGGGTTGCATTGTCTGACCCAAAGGTGGTTTTGGTCTGCGCGTTTGCGAGTTGGCTAACCGCCACGATAAAAAAGTAGATGATCCATTTCATGGGGTTTAGTGTTCCTTCAGGCGCATCGCCCGTGGTCTTAGTAAACTGCGTCAAGCTAGTTGCCGTTGGCTAGGCAACCGCTGGTTTTGGATAAAGTATCTCTAAAATAACGTCACAGGGTCCCAGCCACCGCAAAATGATTGGGTGTTTGCCCAGATTGTGTGGGCTTCTTGAACCAGGTCGTGTGTTTTCACCCGTTTTATCTGGTTGTCACGGAATTCGAACGCGGTGATGTTTTCGGCTTCAAAATCAATAACCGAGAAGCCAGGCCAATGTTCGCCCCTGAGGGTCCCGGCGTTGATAAGCGTTAGCGCCTCAAAATGGATCAAGGTGCGGAAATGCATGTGACCATTAATAAGATATTGAAATTCTCCTTCAAGGATTATTTTGTCCAGAAGGTGACTGCGTTCTATGCCCATTCTGTCTGTTCCAGGCCAGACCTTTCTCAGATCATCATCAGCCACGCCATGACAAAGCAATAACTTCCCTCGAACGGTGTTCAACGTCACTTGGGTCGGCAGTGAAGTTAGGTACGAAAGTGATTCTTCCGACAGCTCAGTAACGCTATGTGCGTTCTCGATATGTCGAGCTTTATTTTCAAGGATCCATCGGTCATGGTTACCTTTGACGGTAAATATCGCCGCGTTATCAAGTAGCTTGATGCTTTCGTTTGGGCAACCAATACCATCGACAATGTCGCCAGTGCAGACTGTCGCGTCCGTCTCCATAGTCTGCAGGAACGCTAGGGCGGCTTCTAGTCGATGATGCTCCGCATGGACATCGCCAATGACGCCAAGTTTTTTAATGGTACCTGCAGCGCTCATATTTCTCCCGGGTGAACAAGTGAGTCAAGCATTTTCAGGCGTTCAAGGTTGCTGGTTTCTTCCAGTATTGATTGCATGATGTCAGCTTCGAAACGCACGACCTGGAAAATTTTGAAGGAAAATTCGGCAGGGGAGAGCTTTAGCCAATCGGCAGAGTCGAACTCGCTAAGGTTGGCAGGGTTGTGCCGACCAATCATGTCGACAATCGAATCGGTTATGGACTTCTGGAATTGCTTCAACTCGTCATCAGAAACGATCTCGTGTGCGTCCTCTAGCTCACGACAGGCAACGATTCTGTACGGTAGTGTCTGGACTTCTTTCACCAGTTGTAGGCGCTTGCTCATCGAGAGATGGATGTAGACCCTGCCGTCATCGGTCTGTTCAATGACCTCGCAGGTTCCGGCTGAAAACACGCCAAAAGGTTGATAAGTTGCCTGATTGTTTTTGAGCGCATCCTGCATGCTCTGTCCATTTCTGGCCGGTCTGATTTCTTTTTTGGTATGACAGACCGCAATCATGCGATCCTGCTCCACTGCATCGGTCACCATCTGTCGATATCGTGGTTCGAAAACGTGCAAAGGCACAACGGTGCCAGGAAAAGCAACCATGCTGGGGATGGGAAATAGCGCGACGTCGATCAATGGTTTAGCCATAGGAGATTGTATTCGTAGGTACGCTGGAAACGAGAGTCTGGATCAATCAGGCAGAGTTTGATTTCAGCCGATTTAGAACAGCTGGAATCAAGCTCCGGGAAGATCATCCACGACCGTGACAGGTGTGTTGTAGCCCTTTTTGTCGCTAGAATTTATAGGCGGTATCCAGCATCAGTCTTTTATAGTCCTCCGCCACACCAACATCCATGTTTCTTTGATTGTCGAAGAAAGTGAAGCCTATTTTCCACTTCTTATTGATCGCCCATGCACCTTGAAGCAGGTGTCCTTTGGCATCAGTGCCGCCTCCAGCAAAGTCTGAATCGGTGATCAAACCCAAAACAGCATCAGCCTCTATATCTTGATAGGTATAGCTAAGCTCCCAGGTTTTGGGCGCACTAGCTTTACCCAGTTTTATGCCGGTTGCCCACGCGGTATCAAGGTCACTCGCAGCCTGGTTCTGGACCAAGTCAATGAACAGGGTGATCGGTGTCTCTCCAATGGTGGTGCTAAACTGGGCAAACAGCTCCAGTTCTTCGTAGTTATTATTGTAGGTACATCCAGCGAGCGCGTCAGAATCGAGGCAGGTAAAGGTGTTGCCGAAGAAATCATCCGAGTCGCCAATAAAGACTTCCCGGGTCTTAGTATCGATCTCAAAGTAACCGACCCCTGCAATCAACTGACTGTTACCAAAAGAACCTTTGAAACCGGTCTGTAGTCCATAGGCAGCCTTATCGTCATTCTTTCTGCTATCACTCTCAAGAAAGTTTGCGGCAGTATTTAAAAAGTAGTTGCCCCGTTCAAAAGTGAACCCTAAACCTTCAGGACGATAGTCTCCATCCCAGAGCAATCCATGACCCGCAGGCCGGTAGAAAATATTTTTCATTTTCCCGCCAATGACATTGAAGCCGGGTTTTGCTTGCCACTTAAAGTAGGCAAGGTCCAAGTTGATATCCTTGGTGGTGCCGCCACCACCTAAAGTCTGGTTTGTAGACACGGCATCATCACTGCCCGATGCCAACCCGATACCTACCTCAACGTTGTCTGCCGGTTTAGCCGTTACTGCAAGGCGTGCCCGAATCCTGTTGCGTTCTCGAGTATCACTTCGCTCCGCATCAATATTTTCATACCGATACCGGAAGTCGCCCTTTATTTTGACGCTTTTTGTCCAATTGGAAGACTGATCGCTCGTTACGAGCTTCTCAACAGTTGAAGCGCTGGAAACGACTGACGCCTTCAGCGCTTTGTTTTCTGCCTCCAATGCGTCCACTCGGCTTATTAAAGACATCAGTTCGGTTTTCAGATCAGAAAAATCCTGGTCTGACATCGATGCTTGCCCGACCTGGGCGTAGGTCACTGCCAGAAGCAGTGCTATAAATCGGATCATGGTTTGGTTCCTCAAAATGGATCGCTAATCGGTACACCTAGTAATGGACGGAGAATTTAAAGGGCTTTTGTTAAGGCTTTGTTAAGACGGTGTTAAACGAGATATTAAACGCCTTGTTAAGTCAGTGCTTACGTTCGGCTGGTCTCTAAGGGCATCGATCACAGCGAGTTAGGTGCTTATATTAGAGCGATTACCAGGGAAAAGTTGGGTAACTTAAAGCTATCTTTAACAAATCTTAACCTGAGGTGTCTCTAATGCGCTCCAATACTTACTGGAGTTGCAAAATGAATAAATATTTAGCTGCCTTACTTTGTGTATTCGTTGTTTATGGCTGCTCACCATCCAACGAAACGACGCCAGCCGGCGAAGGTTCAGTGTTGTCTGGCAAAGTTCGGCTCGATGGTTCAAGCACGGTGTTTCCGATCAGCGAAGCTGTCGCTGAGGAATTCATCGCAGTCGCCCCTCGGGTGCGGGTCACTGTTGGCGTTTCAGGAACTGGCGGAGGGTTCAAGAAGTTTATCGCCGGCGAGATAGACATAAACGATGCCTCCCGCACCATCAAACCCAGCGAGCAGGAAAAAGCTGCTGCAAACGGGGTCGGGTTTATTGAACTACCGGTGGCGTTTGACGGGCTATCAATCGTGGTCAACCGTGAGAACGATTGGGTTGATCAGCTGACAGTTGCGGAGCTGAATGCTATTTGGAACCCGGACTCTACCGTCGTCACCTGGGCAGATGTCAGAGAGGGATGGCCAGAGCAAGAGATCAGGCTCTACGGTCCTGGAACCGATAGCGGTACATTCGATTACTTTACCAAGGTTATTAACGGCAAAGAACAAGCTTCACGTGCTGACTTCACCGCGAGTGAAGATGACAATGTTTTGGTACAAGGGATTGCCGGTGACAGATACTCACTTGGATACTTCGGCTTCGCCTACTATATAGAGAATCAGGACAAGTTGAAGGTCGTCCCGGTCGACGGCGGTAATGGTCCTGTCGTACCAACGTTGGAGACGATTAACAACGGTCGTTACAAACCACTTTCCCGGCCGATATTTATTTACGTTAACCCCGCATCTTTAGACGACCCAGCGGTTTCGACATTTGTTGATTTTTATCTTGAGAATGCCGCGTCTTTGGCTGAAGAAGTCGGGTACGTTGCTTTGCCTGCTGATGTTTATCAGGCTGCAGAGCGGCGCATCGTGCAACGCGAAATTGGCACTGCCTATGGTGAAGGTGCAACTCTGTCCACGCTAATCGGCAATGACGGTTGAAATAGACGATGAAAACTCGTACTCCTCGCTACCTGGAGAATTCTCTCCAGGCAGTTTTTTTTATGTGTGCCGCTATTTCAGCGGTGACTACGGTTGCTGTAATAGGCATCCTTGCGGTTGAAACCTGGGGGTTTCTGCAACAGATATCGCTTGTCGAGTTCCTCTTCGGTACGCGTTGGTCGCCACTGCTCCATCCAAAGTCCTATGGTCTACTGCCGCTACTAGCCGGTACGACGCTTATCGTTGTTGGAGCCTCTCTGGTCGCGTTGCCTGTTGGTCTGGCCAGTGCAATATTCCTGAGCGAATACGCCAGTGAACGAACCCGTAACATCCTCAAGCCTGTTCTTGAGGTGTTGGCTGGCATTCCTACCGTTGTGTATGGTTTTTTTGCACTGACTTTCGTCACGCCGCTCCTTAGGATTGTTTTGCCCGATACTCATGTGTTCAATGCCGCCAGCGCTGCCATTGTCGTGGGCATCATGGTGTTGCCAATGGTGGCCTCTTTGTGTGATGACGCTTTTCGGGCGGTGCCCGATAACCTAAGGGAAGGCGCTTATTCTCTTGGCGCGACGTCCTTTGAGGTGACGACAAGAATTGTTGTCCCGGCGGGATTGTCCGGAGTTTTTGCCGCCTTCGTGTTGGCGATTTCGCGTGCGATAGGAGAAACGATGGCGGTGACGCTTGCTGCAGGAGCAACACCTAACCTGACAATGAACCCCCTTGAGAGTATCCAGACGATGACGGCTTACATCGTTCAGGTGTCCCTTGGTGACACGCCTGCAGGAACGCTGACTTATCAGACGTTGTTTGCGGTCGCCTCTGTGCTATTTCTGGTCACGTTATGTCTGAACATCGCGGCCAACATAATTATGAAACGGTTTCAGGAGGTCTACGAATAATGATCGCTCAAAGCAATCTTGCATGGCGACATAAAAAAGCAATGTTCTTCCGGTGTTTTTGTATCGGCGTAACGGCCTTTGCAGTCTTTATTTTGGGGCTGCTGATTTACCAGGTATCGGTGTTGGGTTTACCCTGGCTGGATGCCCAGTTTTTATCGAGTTTTCCCTCTCGGTTTCCCGAGAAAGCAGGGATAAAATCAGCGCTCCTTGGCACTTTGTGGCTGGTGTCGATGACGGCAGCGATCGCCATTCCTGTCGGGGTGCTCGCGTCTGTCTATCTTGAAGAGTATGCGAGGCCGACAAGGTTAACCGAGTTTATCAACATTAATATCGCGAACCTCGCCGGTGTACCGTCAATTGTTTACGGGATGCTTGGCCTGGCTATTTTTGTCAGGTTCTTCCAGTTGGAAAGAAGTCTTTTGTCCGGCGCGCTGACGATGAGTTTGTTGATTTTGCCGGTGATCATTATTGCTGCGAAGGAAGCTATTCGAGCTGTCCCAGGATCCCTTCGTCAGGCTGCTTTTGCAGTAGGCGCAACCCGCTGGCAGGTCATACGAGCGCATGTCTTGCCGTCTGCATTGCCTGGCATTCTGACCGGGGTAATCCTGGCGATTTCCCGCGCGATTGGTGAAACAGCACCGTTGATTATGATTGGCGCATTGACCTACGTTGCCTTCGTACCAGAAGGACCGATGGACGAGTTCACTGCGCTTCCGATTCAGATATTCAATTGGACCTCCCGACCCCAGGAAGAATTCCATGAACTGGCCTCAGCTGGAATCGTAGTTCTGCTATTGGTTCTATTAATGATGAATGCCCTTGCCGTTTATATTCGGTATCGGGGAACACGAGCGAAGTGAGAATTAAATGAGTAGTCAAGAGAACATAATTTTGAGCATCGATGATGCGTGTATCAGTTACGGCGGGAAGCTCGCGGTTCGCAACGTTTCTCTACCGATATACGAGAAAAAAATCACCGCGATCATCGGCCCGTCCGGGTGTGGGAAGAGTACTTTGTTAAGGTCGCTTAATCGAATGAACGACTTCATTCATGGTTGTGAGCAATCCGGGCGAATATCATTTCGTGGCGAAGATCTTTATGACCCGGGAACTGATCCGGTGGAAGTTCGATTGCGCATCGGGATGGTTTTTCAGAGGCCCAACCCTTTTCCCAAGTCTATTTACAGAAACGTTGCATGGGGACCTGGGATTAACGGTCTTGACGGAGATCTCGACGATCGTGTTGAGAAGGCACTTCGTCAGGCGGCTCTATGGGATGAGGTAAAGGACAGGCTGCAAGAGTCTGCACTGACCTTGTCGGGTGGGCAACAGCAGCGCCTTTGCATCGCCCGGACTCTGGCGATGGAGCCAGAGATGATATTGATGGACGAGCCTTGCTCTGCGCTTGATCCAGTATCGACGGCGAGAATCGAAGATCTACTGTTCGAACTTAAGGAAAATTATACGATTGTCATCGTCACTCACAACATGCAGCAGGCCGCTAGAGTCTCACAACAGACGGCATTTCTGGAAAATGGGGTGCTGGTTGAATATGGCGATACTGATCAAGTTTTCACGAACCCCAGTAACAAAAGAACTGAAGAATATGTCACCGGAAGGTTTGGATAAAAGCCATGACTAAACATTTTGATAAAGACCTTATAAAGCTAAATGAAAAAATCTCGAAACTCGGTTCGTTGATTGTTGAATCCTCAGCAAAGTCGATCGTTATGTTGCAGAATTTTGACCTCAGCATTGCCGCTGAAATATTTGCGTCGGAAGTCGCTGTCAATGAAATGGAAGTTGAGATCGAGAATGAATGCCTCAAAGTGCTGGCGTTACACCAACCGGTAGCGGCAGATCTCAGGTTTTTGATTGTTGTGTTAAAAGTTAATAACGATCTCGAGAGAATGGGTGACCAATTCGTCAACATTGCAGAAAGAGTCAGGTTTTTGAAGGATCAGCCTAGGGTCGTATCGGATATCGATCTAGTGAAAATGGGGGAGGTCGGATCCAGAATGGTAGGTCTTTCGATGACGGCGTTAACAATGCGAGACCCGGAGATCGCCAGGGAAGTTCTCCAAATGGACGATGAACTAGATGCACTCCACTCTCGATCTTTTCAGGTATTGCAGGACGCAATGCGAAAAAACAAGGAGATGATTACACCGGCGATTTCTTACATGACGATCTCATCTAATCTGGAAAGGTTAGGTGACCTTGCGACCAATATCGCAGAAGAAATTATTTTTATGCAGGAAGGTGAAGTCGTCCGGCATCAGTGATGGCTGCTCTGAATATAATGGCCAAAGATTAATCCTTTAACATTTTTGCGGTGTTGAGTGCATTGTTCGCCGTTTGGGGGAAAAAGTCTTCGGGTCTTTCGATGCCGCGTTGTGCAACGAGGGACTGCTTGATCGCTATTGCGGCACCCGCTGGGTAACCCGCAATAGTCACTGCGATTTCATGGCAGCGTTCAACAACGCTATCGTCGTTCACACATTCGCTGATAAGCCCCAGCCGTAGCAGCTCTGGCGCTTTAACCCGATCACCCAGGAAGGCCAGTCGGGCGGCCTGGAATTCAGTCGTTTTAATTTTGAGCCATGCCGCATTCATCGGGATGCTCGCGCCCTGTTGAATTTCACCGATTTGAAGAAACGCAGTTTCACCGGCAACGATGAGATCACAGGCAAAAGCGAGAGACGCGCCTGCGTTGATTGCAAATTTTTCCAGCGCGGCAATGATCGGCTTGTTACAGTGATAAAGAGCCAAATGCATTGACCTTACCTCCCCGACATCTTTACCCGTCCAGGGTGGTGGGGGGTCAGCCTGCAGAGCCTTCAGGTCTATGCCAGAACAAAAGTATCCGCCTTTTCCGCGAAGGACGATGGCGGAGATATTGTCGTCTTGATTCAATTGTTCTATGTGGTCGCGGATTTCGCCCGCCAAGGGTGGGATCAGTGAATTACGTCGGTCCGGCCGTTCGATAATTATCTCTGCCCAGCCTTCATGAATATCCAGTCTTGAAAATTCAGGCATTGTCGCTACCTCTTTGTCTATTCTGATCCACCATAACCTTAATGGCAGCGTTTATCCTGCCACGAGCATAGCTTTAAGGTAATGGCTCTGGCGCTTACCTGCTGGATTATGCTCGTTCAAAGTCTAGCCGTGACGTTTATGAAGCAGATGAGTTGATGTGCGGGGAGCCCTTGTGGCCCCTGGTCAGGCATGAAAAAATGCTCGAAGGTCGTCCACCAGACGCTTTGGTTCTTCCGCCGCGCCAAAGTGGCCGCCGCTCGGCATCAATGTATATCGCACCAGGTTGGAATTTTTTGCCAGTACAGCACGGGGTAGATGTACAACATCTTTTGGGAACACCGCGAAAGCGCAAGGAGCTTCCAGGGCCGGGGTACGGTCGTGTGCCATCGGCCAGGGTTTGCTGAAATGTTCGTGGTACAACCTAAGCGATGAGGTAATGGCGCCGGTACACCAGTAAAGGGCGGCGGTTGTGCAGAGGTGTTCTTTAGAGAATCTTGATTCAATATTTCCGCCGCAATCACTCCAGTTTCGTCTGCGTTCCCAGATCCACGCGGCAGTACCAACGGGGGAATCCATCAAACCATAGGCCAGCGTCTGGGGGTCCAGTTTATGAACAGCGACGTGGCTGGTGATCAACGGTCCGGCTTCGGTGTTGCGTTTTAGCATCCATGCCTCAGTGGTATCGTAATCTTCTGGCCTCAGGGTCGAACGATCAACACCGGGAATGAGCGTAAGGCTCATGTGGGCGCCCAGCAGTTTTTCAGCGTACTCATGTGCAAGGTGAGCGGTGACCAAAGCACCCCAGTCACCGCCATGAGCAGCGAACTTAGGATGACCGAGTTCTTCGGTCATCAGCTTCACCCATAGGCTAGCGATTCTCGAGACATCAACACCTGATTGAGAAAGGGGGGTTGAAAAACCAAAACCCGGCAGGGATGGCACGTAAACATTGAATGCGTCTTCTGCTTTGCCACCGTAGGACTCGGGGTCTGACAGAGGCCCGATGACATCTTTAAAGTCCCAAAAGGTCCAGGGCCAGCCATGGGTCAATATCATTGGCGGTGCATCAGGTTGCTTGGCGGGTGCATGCAGGTAATGCAGTTTTATCCCCTCGACGGTCGCTTCATAATGCTTCCAGCGGTTCATCTCGACTTCCTGCTTGTTCCAATCCCACTCTTCTATCCAGTACCCGACCATGTCCTTTAACCATGCTTGAGGTACGCCATACTGCCAGTCATCGCTGCCGATCACCGGGGGCCAGCGAGTTTGCTTTAGTCTGGAATTCAGTTCCATTAAAGAGGCTTCCGGCAATGTTGCACTGATTATTTTCGGCATACTTTTCTCCAATTTGGCTTCAGGTTAGTTCAAATATTGGTTCAGGAAAACTGCCCTGTGTTATCTTTGCGGAATCGAATAAAAGGATTGAAAGATGCAGTCATTAAAGGGGAAGGTCGCCGTAGTAACGGGCGCGAGTAAAGGTATTGGTAAGGGGGTTGCGGAAGGTCTTGGCGAAGCGGGCTGCACGGTGTACTTGACGGGCAGGAGTACCAGTAGTGACACACCGCCTGAGCCGCTCACGGTTGAGGCAACCGCCGCGGCGGTTGAAGCATATGGTGGCACAGCGATACCGGTAGCACTTGATCATAATAATGATGAGGAAGTACGCGCTCTGTTTGCGCGGGTCGAGAAAGAGCAGGGCAGGCTCGATATCCTGGTTAACAATGTTTATCAGATCCCCAGCCCACCGGCTATGGGTAAAGGTTTTTGGGAGCACCCTATTTCGGTCTGGGACGACCAGTGCGGCGTAGGTCTGCGAGGATATTACGTTGCCTCTGTCCTGGGGGCGCCGTTGATGGTTCGTCAGGGAAGTGGACTTATCGTTAACATCTCATCAAGAGGAGGTCGGGAATATGTATTTAGTGCCAGTTATGGCGTGGGTAAGGCTGGGGTAGATCGGATGGCCCAGGATTTTGCTGTCGAACTTAAGGAATATGGCGTGACCGCGATTTCGCTGTCACCTTCAAAGGTAAAGACGGAATTTATACTGGAAATGGTCGCGCAGGGAAAGATGCAACTAGACGCCGATGCGGCACAGTCTGTAAGATTTTCCGGACGAACAATAGTAGCGCTAGCGACTGATCCTAACGTCTTGGAAAGAACTGGAGGAATCTACACCGTAGACGAAGTTGCCAACGCTTACGGTGTGATTGATCCTGATAAAGAGTAGCGGGTTTAAAACCCCGCAGGCTCTTATCCCTCAGGAACTCATTCCTCAGGGAGCTATAGTGCGACTACGTTCTCAGCCTGGGGTCCTTTTTGACCCTGGGTGATCGTGAATTCTACACTTTGACCTTCGGCCAGCGTTTTGAACCCGTCGCCTGTGATAGCGCTAAAGTGAACAAATACGTCCGGGCCTGACTCCTGGGCGATAAAACCGAACCCTTTAGATTCGTTAAACCATTTTACGGTGCCAGTCGTTGTTGACATGATGTCTTCCTAATTTCTTTAC
>JABIVN010000087.1 GCA_018667205.1 Gammaproteobacteria bacterium
AAGCCAGAACCCGGCGGCGAACTAGAGGGCGAACTCTCGGTTTCTGCGGGTACTGATAGCCTGCTCAGGGTGAAGGGCGTCATTCATGTGCCCATCAGCGATACGTTTGCAACTCGCCTATCCCTGGCGTCATTGGAACAGGATGGTTATGTAAAAAGAACAGACGGCATCGATCTTGGCGACGACGACACCCTCACAGCCCGGTGGACATTCGCCTGGCAGCCTAACGACAAATTCTCTGCTGACATCGCCTTTGATATGACCCGGGATCGCGAAAATGGTCCGGCCATGGAACTGATCGGCATAGACTTTACTGACCTTAGCCAACTCATTGGCGTTGTCTTGGCACCGCCCCCCCCAATGGCATTTATCCATAACGTCACGTTCGCAGCCGTCGCTCCGGGCGTGCCCTGCGCCGCGACTAATGCGCTAGGTAACGGGATTACATCAAACCCATCTATCGCCAACTGTTATGACGATCGCTTTATCGGCGCCGATGGCAGTAACGAAGGCACTGCCCCAGCCTTCTCTGAGACTGATGTCTTCGGCACATCTGTGACCTTGAACTACAACGTTAATGATGCCTTGACCCTGAAGTCGATCACCGCTTGGCGGGAACTCGACTCTGAGTTCGCTCGGGATGGCGATCATTCGCCACACAGGATATCGCAGTTTTATGACGACCTTCAGCAGGACCAATTCAGCCAGGAACTACAACTTTTGGGTAGCCATGATCGCCTAAACTGGATTGTTGGTCTTTACTACTTCAGCGAAGACGGCAGCAATGA
This sequence comes from Gammaproteobacteria bacterium, assembly GCA_018667205.1. Taxonomy (GTDB): domain Bacteria; phylum Pseudomonadota; class Gammaproteobacteria; order Pseudomonadales; family Azotimanducaceae; genus UBA9659. The sequence goes on from JABIVN010000087.1 coordinate 789, forward strand.
AAACATCCTGGATTTCACGGTTTCTAACTTTCGTTCGGGTGGTGCATTCGACAACGAAGCGTGGGCCGCGTTCGCCCAGTTAACCTACGACCTTACCGATAGGCTGCACCTCAGTGTTGGCGGCAGATATACGGACGAACAAAAGTCTTTTCGGCCTGACCAGATCATTTTCACTAACTATTTTGCCGGCATCAGCCAAGTAGTGCCCCCGGGCAATCCGCTTGCCCCGCTGGACGCGCCTTTTTTGCAGGACGGTGAACGAATCCTGCCCTTTGTTGAAAAGCAAATCGACATAGACGAGTTCACCCCAATGGTGAACCTATCCTTTAATGCCACCGACGACGCCATGTTGTACTTGAGCTATTCTGAAGGCTTCAAGTCGGGTGGCTTTACGCAGCGAGTTTTCCCTCCCGTGGTTGCTGGGTTTACTGCCCCACCCGGTACGCCGGATATCGACCTTATCCCAACCTACGAGCCCGAATTTGTTGAGGTGCTGGAGTTTGGATTCAAAACCAGTTTTATGGACAACAAGGTACGCCTCAATGGTGCTATCTTCCAAACAGATTACGAGGACTTACAGGTTCAAGTCTTTAACAGCGTAGCACCCGTCACCCAGAACATAGGCGCTGCGACGATTAACGGACTTGAACTGGAATTAATGGCCTCACCCGGTAACGGCTGGTTTTTTGAGGCAAGCCTTGCTCTGCTTGATGCCGGTTATGATGATATCGATACCAGTGTTACTTTGATTGGCAAAAACTTCGATTTTGAACGTGTCCCGGAAACCACCGTTAGTCTTGGCGTGTCAAAAGAAATTTCGTTAAGCGATCTGGGTATTTTGACGTTTAGAGCGGACTGGAGCTACCGTTCAGAAACCTTTAACGACGCCTACAACACCACGTTACTCGAGACAGACAGCTATGACCTGTTTGACGCTAGCGTTCGCTGGTCAAACCCTCAGGACGACTGGACGGTTGTACTTTCAGGCCGAAACCTTACCAACGAAGAGTTTTTGGTAACAGGTGTTTACGGTACTGCCTTTCAGTCCTACGAAGGCACCTATAATCGCGGCCGGCAATGGCAGCTTGAGGTACGCAAGCACTTTAATTAATCGCAATATGACGACCATCGCAGGGAGCAGAACGTGGCCAGAGTACGTATCGCCAAACCAGAAAAAATAGATGACCCGGCTATTCAGGGTATATTCGAATGGGTCACAGAAATGGAAGGAAAGGTACCGAATCATTTTTATGTAGAACTCAACTTTCCGGAATTTTTCACAGCCAAACTCGGCGCCACCAAAGTACTGTGGGAAGCTGGCGAACTTTTGATGGAAGAGATTCAACACGTTGGCATCCTTGTTTCCCAGGCGAACGGATGCTCATATTGCACTGCCGCATTCTGCACGATCCTCAACCACGGCATGGGTACGTCAGAAGACTATATCCAATCACTACTGGCGTCAGGCACTAAGGCAGCGAAAGGCGAACGGCTAGGAGCTATTCTGGACTATGCTTTGCAGGTTAACAGCAACCCGGCGGGTGTTACGGACTCTCAGGTAGATCACCTGAGAGACGTCGACCTTACTGACAAGGGCATCGTGCAACTTACCCATGTTGTTAGCGACTTCTCGTCTTACAACACCCTAAACCTGGCACTGCAAACTGACTATGATTATCGGGACTTGTGGCAGCATTTGACCGACCAGCAGCGTTAGCCAAAGTGGTTAAGACAAAGTGGCTAAAACAGGGTGGCTAAAACAAGGTGGCTAAAACAAGGTGGCTAAAACAAAGCATTAATGTGCTTTTCATCGACACCCCGCAAGAGAACCTGAATCTTTGACATGACCTGATTACTTGCCCTTCTACACCAACATTCTGGCCCTAGATGTTGGCGCTAAGCACAAAAGAACCCCGTGAACTCGCCCAAAAAGCCTTTTTTACATCATAAAGCGCTATATCTGACACCGCTTTAGGTGGTAACGCCGTATTTATCTATACTAGGCGTAAAGTGGTTTTCTATTTCGAGTTAATAAACACTAATGAAGACTTGGTTTAAATTTTTGCTGGCAGGCTCTCTGATTGGCCTTGTGTTTCCGAGCGCGGCTTTAATATGGGTCATTTACGGCATCAATGAACCCGGGACCCCCGACGATATTTGGCTCGCTCATAAGACATTTCCACTTCTTTTTATTATTGATCTCGCGCCTTTCGTATTAGGTCTGGTGTTTTTAATTTTCGGTTCCCAGGTCCGGAAACTGGGTGCAGCAAGATCAATCATCGAAGAGGAGTACATGAAGGCTCTTTCTGTCGCAAATATCCCCATCATTATGATCAGAATTAATGGCACCGTGGAAAACTGCAATGAGGCCGCCGGGAAATTACTGGGCTTTCCTTCGACAGAAATTATTGGCAAAAACATCCTGAGAGATTTTGTTAAAACTGATGCTCAGGATAAAAACCTGGCTGTGTTTACAGAGTTGTTGCAGACCAAAGAGCTTCAAAACGTGGAAATACCCCTGATAGATGCCGTCGGTGGCACCAAATTGGTTTTAATCAGCGCTAAAGTCAGACTGAACATCCTAAAGGAGGTGGATGGTTTTGTGATATTTGGTCAGGATATTACACAGTTGCGTCATCAAGAAGCCCAGATCAACAGGGAGCAGCAACTTGCAAGAATTGGTCAATTAACCGGCGGCGTGGCCCACGACCTTAACAATATGCTTAATATCATCGCTGGGAATATACGGTTCCTCCAGGATTCTCCCGGCGTTAAAGACACCGACGCAGAAGAACTGATCGAAGATATCGAGTCTGCGGCTGTTGACGCCGTTGATTTAGTCAACCGACTTTTGTCTTTCAGTCGAGAACGCCCCACCGCACCCACTGAAATGCCTGCTAAAACTATTATTGACGAGGGTGAAAAATTAGCGCGCCGATTAAAAAAATCGTCCAATATTCTTTTGGCGTTCGATGATTTTAACGATGAAGCCAGGGTAAACATAGACTTCGTCTGGTTCAAAAACTGCTTGCTGAACCTGATCAACAACGCCGCAGAATCAATGAACGCAGGCACAATCACTGTCACAGCGGTCGTTGAAAACTCGTCAAGCGCTAAGATTTCGGGGTCGTCAACCAAGGTCCTTCGTATTTCGGTCACTGACGAAGGTTGTGGAATCACTAATGCTTCATTAACAAGGGTGTTGGAACCCTTTTACACAACGAAAGGCCCAGATCAGGGCACCGGTTTAGGACTCGCGATGGTGGATAAATTTTGCCAGGAAAGTGGCGGATATTGCACAATTTCCTCAGTGATCGACGTAGGGACCACAGTATCAATGATTCTCCCGATAACGAAGTCAGGATCCAATGATCAAACCGACACTAGCAACAGCATGCCACCCCCGTAGACCGGCCAAACGCTGATGACGGGAGTTTGATCAGGTTAAAACGGTCAACATTATTCACAACTTTTTCACAACATTATTCACAACAACAGATCTGTCATTCGTTAACGACATGAATGTTCCAACCCTACTTCTTTCGCGCGTTTGCGAAGGCCTCCGCCATAGCGTTTGCCGGGGCAGGCTCTCGGTCTTTACTTGAACGCCCCCGCTTGGCACCATCTGGTTTATTATTCGCTTTAACTTGTCCTGTCTTTTCCTTCTTGCGGGGTGCGATGCCTTCTTCGACCGGATTATCCAACCGCATACTTAGGCCGATTCGCTTTCTATCGACATCAACCTCCATCACCTTCACTTTAACAATGTCACCTGCCTTAACCACCTCGTGAGGATCTTTGATGAATCGATTCGCCAGTGCTGAAATGTGGACCAATCCATCCTGATGGACTCCAACGTCAACAAATGCCCCAAAATTTGTCACGTTAGTCACAACGCCTTCCAACATCATCTCTGGTGTTAGGTCCGTCATCTTATTCACGGCGTCACTGAACTTTGCCGTTTTGAACTCTGGCCTCGGATCCCGCCCAGGCTTTTCAAGCTCAGCAAGGATATCTTGGATCGTCGGCAAACCAAACTTGGCGTCAACATAATTTTGGGCAATGACCGCTTTGAGCAACTGTGGTTTTTGCATCACAGCTTTGATGGACTCGTTTAAGTCGCTCAGCATTTTTTCTGCTACCGGGTAGGCCTCCGGGTGAACTGCAGAGGCATCCAGGGGGTTTTCACCGCCACGAATACGCAAGAAACCTGCAGCTTGTTCAAACGCCTTAGGCCCCAGTCTAGGAACGTCCAACAGTTCTTGTCTTGAACGATAGGGCCCGCGCTCATTACGCAAAGCGACCAGGTTTTCTGCTAACGAGGAGCTTAATCCAGAAATCCGTGCAAGCAGGGGCGCTGACGCGGTATTCACATCAACACCGACGCTATTCACACAATCTTCCACTATCGCATCAAGCGCCCGGTCTAGTTTGAGTGGGTTGGCATCATGTTGATATTGACCAACGCCTATCGACTTTGGCTCGATCTTCACGAGTTCTGCCAGTGGGTCTTGCAAACGCCGGGCGATAGAAACCACACCCCGCAAACTCACGTCGAGTTCGGGGAACTCCTTTGCGGCCAATGCTGAAGCGCTATATACAGACGCACCAGCCTCTGAAACGATAATCGAATGTAAACCCAACCCTGGCATCTCCTTCTTTAAGGTGCTCATTAAGCTATCGGTTTCCCGTGAGGCTGTGCCGTTGCCAATCGCAACAAGAGAAACGTCATGCTTTTTGGCCAGTGCCGAGAGCGTCGCAAGACTACCCTTGGTATCGTTCTTAGGGGCGAAAGGATAGATAGTCGCGGTATCTAATAGTTTCCCCGTACCGTCAACCACGGCAACCTTCACCCCGGTGCGAATACCTGGATCAAGGCCCATGGTATGCTTCGTGCCAGCCGGCGCCGCCAACAGCAGGTCTCGTAGGTTGCGTGCGAACACTCGAATAGCTTCAGCTTCCGCGGTTGCTCTCAACTCAGAGAATAGTTGCGTCTCTATGGACATGGAGAGCTTGCCGCGCCACGTCAGGCGAACGACATTCGCAATAAACTCATCACCAGGCCGGCTTTGATTCGACCAACCAAAATGCGTCGCAATACACCCTTCTTGCGCGCCTAGCGCCAGGCTCCATGATGCTTCTACTTCCTCTGGTAATTTTAAGCTGATGCGCACCACATCTTCGGTTCGACCCCGAAAGAGCGCTAATGCCCGATGAGGCGGAATTTTTCTAATCTGTTCGGAATAATCGAAATAATCACGAAACTTTACGCCTTTTTCAGCATTAGCCTCGACGACTTTGGATACGATTAACGCACCCGCCCATTGCTGCGCCCTTAGTTGAGCGATCAGATCTGCGTCTTCCGCGAAACGCTCCATGAGAATAAAGGTCGCGCCTTCCAGCGCTGCTTTAATATCTGCAACGCCGGGGTTGTCACCCGCTGCGGTACTGAACGCTTCTCTAAGAAAAGCTTTTGCTTCTGCTTCCGGCTGTTTATTTGGATCAGCGAAAAGCGAAACAGCCAAAGGTTCTAAACCGGCTTCAATTGCGATTTGGGCTTTGGTTCGGCGTTTGACCTTAAACGGCAGGTACAAATCTTCAAGCCGTTGTTTGGTTTCTGCCTGCTCAATACTCTGCTGTAAACTTGGCGTCAGTTTGCCTTGCCCTTTAATTGTTTCAAGCACTGACTTACGTCGATCTTCAAGCTCACGCAGATAAAGCAGACGTTCGTCTAAA
>JABIVN010000088.1 GCA_018667205.1 Gammaproteobacteria bacterium
ATCATCAAGCGCCAACAGGAACTTGTATCGTTGGCGGATAAAATCAGCCGTGCCGCTGGCGATGTTGAACGGCTCAATGGTGAGTTGGAGTCGGGTATGGCCAGCCTTCAGCAGGCTGAGTCTGAGCGCGACCAGCAACAGAAGCGATTGTCTGAACAGCAAAGAGCGTTTGGAGAAACCCGTGCTCAACTAGGTACCAAGCGAGTTCAGGCGGAACAGATTCGTAACGACCTTGTCCGGGCTAACACCGAAATTGGTGCAACGGTCGAGCATATGGAAACCGACCAGGAATCATTGCGTGGTTCCCGTAATCGGCTGCAGCTGGCATTGGACGCAATGGAAACTGATACGTTCCGTCGTGATGAACTGGTTAAACGCAGGGAATCCATCACATTCGAGCTGAATGAAGCCCGGGAAAAAGCTAAAAACGACAGTAACGCGGCCCATCAATTGGCGTTGCGAGTGCAGTCGCTGAATTCGAAAATATCATCGACTGAGCAGGCGATGACGCGGTTGTCGGAACAGGTAGAACTCCTTAAAGGTCAAAAGGTTGGCCTTGAAGAGAGCATTCGTACCAGTGAAGAACCGCAGGGGCAGCTTAAAACAGAACTCGATTCACAGCTCGAGAAACGCCTCGCGGTTGAGAACCAGTTGGCAACTGTTCGCCAGCAAACAGAAGCGACCGAACACCAGATTCGCGAACTGAACCAGAATCACGCCAGCGTTGAAGAACAGATTGAAGTCGTGCGTTCGAGCCTTGAAAGAGTCAGGCTTGAACGCCAGACCCTTGAAGTACGAAGAACGACCATCAAGGAACAACTCGAGGAAGAAAAACAGGTTCTGGATGAAGTGCTTGCCCGAATGCCAGAGGAAGCTAATGAGGAAGAATGGGAGCAGAGCCTGACTCGCATGGGTAACAGGATTCAACGCCTGGGCGCTATTAATCTTGCGGCAATAGATGAGTATAAGGTGCAGTCTGAGCGTAAGCTATACCTTGATGCGCAAAACGAAGACCTGGAGAAAGCGCTGGCAACGTTGGAGAACGCCATCCGAAAAATCGACATTGAGACAAGAACCCGGTTCAAGGAAACCTTCGACAAGGTTAATTCGAAGCTGCAGCAACTGTTCCCCAAATTGTTTGGCGGCGGACACGCTTATCTTGAGATGACCGGAGAAGACCTGCTGGACACTGGTGTCGGCATCATGGCAAGGCCTCCGGGGAAACGTAATGCCAGCATCCACTTGTTGTCGGGCGGGGAGAAAGCGCTCACGGCCATCGCGCTGGTGTTTTCAATCTTTAGTCTAAACCCTGCACCTTTCTGCTTGCTGGATGAGGTCGATGCACCGCTTGACGATGCCAATGTCGTTCGATATTCCGACCTGGTAAAAGAAATGTCTCGTACAGTACAATTTATCTACATCACTCATAATAAGGTCGCGATGGAAATGGGAGAACAGCTGATGGGCGTCACCATGCACGAGCCCGGTGTCTCCAGGCTGGTATCTGTTGATGTTGAAGAGGCCGTAGCAATGGCGACTGTATAACCACTTATAAAGATAATCCAACTTCGGGGTTTAAGCTGTGGATTTTGATTTAAGACAATGGCTGTTGATCTTGGGGCCGATATTTATCGTCGGCGTGCTGCTGCATGGGTACTTTCGTATGCGATCAGGTCAGAACGAGATCAAGATGAAACTCGACCGGAGCTTCATGGGCACCTCTGGCGTGGGCGAGGATGTCGACGAGTTAAGGATGCTCAAAGCCGAACTGCCAAATGGCGGCGCGCGTATTGTTGAAATAGAGGAAGATGCCGGCATCCCGGGGGATGATGTTCCCACACTGATCGAACCCGTCGAACTCCCGTCAACAAGTGCGGCGACATCCGTTGAGCCAGCCAATGCCGACGTCGTCGCGAAAGCACCCAAGGTGCAAACCCCAGAACCTATTCCGCAGCCGGCAGCACCTGCCAAGGCGCCTCCTGCCAGAAAAGCAGTCAAGGTCGACAAAGATCAAACGGTAGAAGAAACGGTCACGCCGACCCGCAAGCCGGAAAAGTTTGTGGTGATTTACGTTTTGACGCTTGACGAGCCGTTTCTTGGTCAGAAGCTTGTGGATATTTTACAAGACAGTGGCATGAGCTTTGGTGAGATGGACATCTTTCACCAGTTAGACGACAACGCCGTGCAGCTGTTTAGCCTTGCCAGTGCGGTTGAGCCGGGAACTTTTAACCTGGCGTCTATTGATCAGTTCTCAACACCGGGGGTCAGCCTGTTCATGAGAGTGCATGAGCTTGCGGCACCCTTGCAGGTACTTGATTCAATGTTGTCTGTCGCCAATACGATTGCCCAGGAACTGAACGGGGAAGTGCGGGATGAAACCAGAAGCGTGATGACGCCGCAGACCATAGAACACTGTCGCCAATCCATTACTGACTTTCATTTCTAGCATTCTGCATGATCAATTTTTTGGCCTCTGGCTAAACCGGACGCAATACGCAATACGCTATTTTACAGTGACCTATGCCCGAGAAGAATCAAGACATGAAAAATTCGCCGCCCGTCCTGGCAGTCGTTGAACGGGCCAGTTCGCTGCGGCAACAAATTAATCACCACAACCACCAATATCACACACTTGACCAACCTGAGGTTTCAGACGCCGAGTTTGATCGTCTATTCCGTGATTTAAAAGCACTAGAGCGGGAACACCCGGAACTGGTGTCGGAAGATTCACCCACGCAACGCATAGGGTCGGCTCCGTTGCCTGTTTTTTCTCAAGTGCAGCATGAACTGCCTATGCTGTCTCTCGACAACGCTTTTGGCAAAGATGATATGTGGGATTTTGACCGACGCGTCAAATCCAGACTCGAGTTGCCAGCCGATATCGCTTATGACTGCGAACCTAAGATTGACGGTGTGGCCGTATCGCTGCTCTATGAAAATGGCTCCTTGGTCAGGGGGGCAACCCGGGGGGACGGCGCGACCGGTGAAGATATCACGCGGAATGTTCGCACGATTGAATCGATACCGCTGTCCCTGATGGGCAAGGGCTATCCCTCCAGGCTCGAGGTCAGGGGAGAGATTTATTTCCCCCGGCCAGCGTTCGAGAAGATGAACCAAGAGGCAGAAAGAGCCGGGCATAAAGTGTTTGCCAATCCCAGGAATGCCGCCGCCGGGACAATTCGACAGCTAGATTCTCGTGAGACTGCCCGCAGGCCACTGACGATGTTTGCTTATAGTGTCGGTATTGTTGAAGGCAGTGAACTGCCGGAAACACAATCGGGGATCTTGGCTGCCCTTGCCTCCTGGGGTATCAGAGTCAATCCATTGATCGAAACCGTCGTCGGTGTGGATGGATGCATTGAATACTACCAAAAACTGTTAGCGCTGCGCTCATCCCTGGGTTACGAAATTGATGGCGTTGTATTCAAGGTTGACGGGATCGCAGAACAACGAAAGTTGGGTATGTTGACCAGAACGCCTCGCTGGGCAATTGCACAC
>JABIVN010000089.1 GCA_018667205.1 Gammaproteobacteria bacterium
GCGACTGCCCCTGCTGTAACCGCGCACCAAGGTAGGCCTGAAGCTCGGCCCTGTCAGTGCGAATAACTGAGCTCTTTTTACTCTTCGCCAACCAGTCATTGAACTGCCTTAAATCACGTCGATAAGAACTGAGCGTATTATCACTCAGCCCCTTCTCCATCCACATGGCGTCAATGTAGCGTTCAATTTCAGGGTGTACGGCACTCACATAGCGGCCCGAATTTGCTGTGCGGATAGAAAAACAGAACCTTTGAGGGCACCTTGACGAATTTTCTCGCCTGTTTCGGTGATTCGACCAAAGAAATAACTGGGAAAGTTTTGACGATCCGGAAGCACTGAAATTCCAACTACGAAAGCATCTGGCACGCTGGCGGCTAAGTCCATGTAGTTTTCAGAAAACATCGTATCGATTACTTTAGCTTCGTCATCCAGCAGAAGCATATACATTCCAGATTTAAAGGGCATCCCGTTTTTATTCGCTTTAACTTTAAAATCACCCAACTCAATCTCGTATCCCAATCTGCTAATCGTAACACCAACCTCAGTAGCAGCCGCCGTGTTCATTAAAAGAGAAGGAGTAGCTTCATTTACTGACTCTGTTGTCAATTCATCTAACCGGTCATCGAATAGAGAATGAGCGCCAGTATGTGTCCGAACCGTAGCGACTCCGGCCGCGTCAATAATAGTGGGGGCAACGTTCAAGTGATTGCCTTGTATATCGGAAATATCACCGGGATGATTGTCAAACAGCATAAACAAAAGTTTGCGTGCCGCATGATTTTCGTTCAACACGGGCCAGAGTGAATTCCGCATCGATAAGTGGTCGCTAAATAGCACTATTAACGTGCGTTCCATATCCGCGTTATTGCGAACATGGCGAATAAATTCACTAATGAGCAAGTCGCTACAGCGCAATGAGTTCCCCATATCGTCATCAAATTCTTGTGAGCAGCTGCGCGATGGGTATCCGTTGGGGTGATGTGTATCAACAGTGAGTAACGTCAATAGGTAAGGCTGGCTGCTTTTTTCAAGCTCTTTAAATTTTTCCTTCGCGAGGGCGAACAAACTGTCATCGTACAATCCCCAGAGACTAAGATAATCTGGGTCTTCCAACTTAGAAGCGAGCTGCTCTCGCCCCAAAACCTCGTGGTAACCATGAGCCGATAAAAAGTTGCCTTTACCGGCAAACGCAAGATCCGCGCCGCCCATAAATACAGATTTGTAACCTCTGTCTGCAAGGATATCACCTAGGCAGGTGCTATCTGGATACGGTTTTTCAACAGAAGCAATCGTACTGTTCCCAGTACTGTGCACGCTGGCCATCAACGGAAATCCACACTGACTGGCAACCATGCCGCCTATAGTCCAGCCGGTTCCAGCAATCTGCTGCATATTGCTAAACATATGAGCATCGGCTGCCAGTCGTTTAATTTTAGGTAAATAGTCCTGAGGGAAGATAGCCGTGTCTAGATAAATACTTTCCAGAGACTCTGCATATATGAGAATAATATTTTTGCGATCGTCGGAGAATAAGCCTTTATCACTTGAATGCAGGCCGCCATCAGATTCTACATACAGACCATATTGATTAGACACATCAATTTCATTAGCAACAAGTAAATAGCTCACAAAGGACCAAAGCGGCGCAGAACTCAGGAACACTGCCAAAAAAGCGATAGGCAGGGGCAGCAGACGCAGCGCACGAGGAACAACGACAACGGGTATAACAAGGGGCAAGGCAGTGCTGAGAATTAATCCCAGAAACCCAAGAATTGCCGGGACTTGATAGCTGCTAAGCGCCTGTGGCAGGGTGCCTATATTTAAATGAAAAAAGAAAGCTTCTGTATAGCCCACTCCCTGCATGTAAAACGACACTGCCAATGAGAATGAAAGCAGATAAGAAAGTAAGGAAAGTGAGGCGCAAAGCACTCTGGTACCCACGCCACTGGAAACCGTTCCAATGCGCCATAAGGCGGCAAGAAACACCAAGGTACCCATTATCCAAAGTGGACTTGCGCCATAGGCCAAGCAGGCCGTGAGAGGCACGCTGAGGTGCGTCAAGGCTAGAACCAGCAGGCCCAAGACCCGACCATTTGGTGCCATCACATTTATATGAGCCACAGGTGCCAACATGTTTCTTTAAATTCGTGCCTGCAGTGTACCGCTCTTAGACTGTTAGCATCAGCTATTTACCATAGCCATTCGATCTTACACGCACAAAAAAGCGGCCACTAAAGGCCGCTTTCGAAGACTGCTAAGGTAAAACTGGATTAACCCAGCTTTTCCTTAATACGGGCAGCCCGACCAGACAGCTCACGCAGGTAGTAAAGCTTAGCTTGGCGCACGTCACCACGGCGCTTGACGGACAGACTGTCAACCAAAGGGCTGTAAGTTTGGAAAGTACGCTCAACACCAACACCGTGGGAGATTTTGCGCACGGTGAAAGCAGAGTTCAGGCCGCGATTACGCTTGCCAATAACAACGCCTTCAAAGGCCTGCAAACGCTCACGTTCGCCTTCTTTCACTTTTACCTGAACAACCACGGTATCACCGGGGCCGAACTCGGGCAGGTCTTTTTCCATTTGTTCAGCGTCAAGCTGAGAAATGATCTTGTTGGTGCTCATGGTGCGCTCCTTTAGTGTTCCAGTCGTAGCTTCACAGCTAGCGGGCTCGTTAATTAACTTCGCTCACGAAGATATTCCGCCAGCAATTCATTCTCTTCGGCCGTCATTGACCGGCTCTGCAGCAAATCCGGGCGACGCTCTTGCGTCCTGCCCAGTGCCTGCTTCAGGCGCCAGCGGCGAATCAACTCGTGATTTCCGCTGAGCAAAATATCGGGTACCCGTTTACCCAGGTACTCCTCGGGCCTTGTGTAGTGCGGACAATCCAACAATCCATCAGCATAGGAGTCCTCTTGTGCAGAGTCCTCATGCCCCAAAACACCTGGCAACTGGCGTGTCACCGAATCGATGACTACCATGGCAGCCAACTCACCGCCACTTAGTACATAATCGCCGATGGATAGTTCCTCATCGACTTCGGCTTCTATAAGACGTTCATCAACGCCCTCATAGCGGCCTGCAACCAATATCAGCGCTCGCTCTCGCGAAAGTGCCACAGCCTTACTGTGATCAAGTCGCGGACCCTGAGGTGACAGGTAAATTACTTTTGCCTCTTCCCCTGTCGCCGCCTTTGCTGCAGCTATTGCTTGCTGCAAAGGGTTTATTTTCATCAACATACCCGGGCCGCCACCATAGGGCCTGTCATCCACCGTGCGATGCTTGTCGGTGGTGTAATCCCGCGGATTGCTGTGGCTGATCTGAACCAGACCCTGTTTTACCGCCCTGCCAGTAACACCGAACTCACTGACAGCCTCGAACATTTCCGGGAACAGGCTTACCAGTGCGATCTGCATCCTGCCCCCCGGTTATTTCTGCCGACCTATTCTTCGTGAATAAACCAGTCTATATCTATCACTGCCTCTTCCAAATCTACCCTGCTGACTGTATCGCCGGGCAGATAGGGAATGAGCCGTTCCTTGTCATCAATACTGTCGCCAGTGGCCTTTAAAACCAACACATCATTGGCACCGGTTTCGATCAGGTAATCCACGGTGCCCAGCAACACTCTGTCATCACCGGAATCTGGCTCCCGACCCCAAGCCTGCAGACCCTGCAGTTGGCGCCAATAAAACTCACCCTCTTCCAGCGGTGGAAGACTATCGGCTTCCACCACGATTTGCAGTCCCTTATAGGATTCTGCCAGGTCGCGGTCATCAACTCCCGCAATATGGGCAACCATGCCCTTACCCTGTGGCTTCCAATGATCGAACTCCACCGCTACCAGTGCACCTCGACGCTGAAGCATCCACTTACCGAAGCGGAAGAGATTCTCCGCAGGATCAGTGAACGAATGTATTTTTACCCAGCCCTTTATGCCATAACAGCCCGTAATCTTACCGGCGGTCAGGGGGTTGGATCCGGACTCATTCATCAAAGACCGGTCGCCCGGCCTTAAGCCGCGGCTACTGCTGCGTCCTTGACCAGTTTGGCGACACGCTCAGACAGCTGGGCACCTTGGCCCTGCCAGTACTCGATGCGGTCGGCGTCGACGCGCAGACGCTCTTCCTGGCCACGGGCAACCGGGTTAAAAAAGCCCACGCGCTCGATGAAACGACCGTTACGCGCATTGCGGTGGTCAGTTACGGTCAGGTGGTAAAAGGGGCGCTTCTTGGAGCCACCACGTGCAAGACGAATTGTTACCATTTGCTTAAAATTCCTGAAAAATTAGAGGCACCTGAGTCGATTTGCTTCAGCTACCCACGACAAAAACCGACACACCAGCCGGAAAGGTGGCGTATCATACGGAAATCAGCTGTGGAATAAAACCCCAAAAGCGGGATTTATTTAGGTAATTCCGCAGCTTAGCTGCGAAACCAGTTACCTTTACCACACCTCCTTTGGGGAGCGCAGTAGCTTCCGTTCAGGACCCATCAGCACAAAGGGAGCCAGTCTTACGATCTGGACTCCAGAAGTCTTAAACAATCTATCTGAGGGGCGGCATTCCGCCCGGAGGCATGCCACCTGGACCACCCATACCGCCGCCGCCGGGTGGCATCATTCCACCAAGGCCGCGCATCATTTTCTGCATACCCCCGCCTTTCATCTTCTTCATCATTTTCTGCATCTGCTTATGCTGCTTTAACAGGCGGTTGAGGTCTTGCACCTGAGTACCAGAAC
>JABIVN010000090.1 GCA_018667205.1 Gammaproteobacteria bacterium
GATAAAAGAAGTCCATCATCGTGTGAAGAATAACATGCAGGTTATCTCAAGTTTACTGAGTATTCAGGCCGAGGGTGCAGGGGATGAAGTCTATTCAAGCCTTCTTAATGAAAGTCAGCAACGGATTAAGTCGATGGCGCTGATTCACGAAACGCTATACCAATCTAAAGATCTGCTAAAAATCGATTTCCAGGAATATATAGAGTCGTTAACTAATAGCTTAAGTCGTTCATACACGGTTCCTGGCGTGTCAGTTTTCGTGGATGTCACTGTAGAGAACGTACTTCTGGACCTGGCGACTGCGGTTCCATGCGGCCTTGTAATAAACGAGCTCGTATCGAACGCTTTAAAGCATGCGTTTCACGACAAAGAAGAGACCGGGATCATTGACATTGATTTTGTAAGTACCGATTGCAGCTACGATTTGCGTATCGCTGACAACGGCGTGGGGCTCCCTTCAGGTTTCGATCTCTCGAAGAACACATCTATGGGGCTGGAAATTGTAACAATCCTGACGGATCAACTTGAGGGTACGCTATCTGCGTACAATGATGGCGGAGCAGTCTTTCAGATTCAGTTTCCAAGGATCTTAAATGAGTAGCAGCATTTTAATTGTCGAAGACGAAGTCCTGGTAGCAAGAGATGTTAGCGCACGTCTCGAGCGTATGGGCTACACCGTTGTCGGTACCGCTGCCAAAGGTGAGGACGCTATAAAACTAGCGTTGAGTGAAAAGCCGAATCTGATCCTTATGGATATTAACCTCCGAGGTGAAATGGATGGTATCGAGGCGGCGAAAAAGATTAACGAAGCCAGCTCGATCCCTGTTATTTTTTGCACGGCGTATTCCAATGATGAGGTACTACAGCGTGCTAAAGTCACGTCTCCTTTTGGCTATGTGCTGAAGCCATTTGACAACAGAGAACTTTCTATAAATATAGAAATCGCTCTTTATAAGCATAAGGTAGAACAAGACCTATCCGACACTAAGAAAAATCTGGATGCCACGCTTAACAACGTGAGTGACGGTGTAGTTGCAGCAGATGCAGACGGCAAGATATTCCTGATTAATCCCATGGCAGAAAAGATAGTGGGTTGTGATCCGGGGGCTGGATTCGGAATGACCCTTGATGACCTTCTCAAGCTCAAGGCGTTCGAATCTGGACAAGCCGTCATCAACCTGACGAGTCCAGAAACCTTTGCTTACTGGAAGCAGTTTAGTGGTATTCGGCAACTGCTTACACGTACTGATGGGCAAACAGTACCGATTGAGCTGAGCGCAAGCTTTTTGGACGAAGGCTCTAATCTTACAGTTATTACCCTAAGGGACATTTCGCAGCAACTTGGTTACGAGGAAACAATTCAAAAGAACGCCCTTTTTGATAGTTTGACAGAACTTCCCAATCGAGCGCTGTTCGTGGATCGCCTTAATCGAGCGATTAACCGGCGGGAAAAAGGCGGTCAACAAGGTGAGTTCTCCGTGCTATTCGTCGGGCTTGATGGTTTCGCCGTAATTAATGAAGGATTTGGTCATGAAGTTGGTGATAAGGTCATCACGGAAATGGGCAAACGAATCAGGAAAGTTATTCGCGATGACCATACAGTTTCCCGGTTTAGCGGCGATATATTTGCGGTTTTATTGGATCCAGTCGACGCGGTGGCCGAGTCGATACAGGTATGCCAGCAAATTACGACGGCTGTTCAGGAACCCATTGCGGTCAATGATAAGACACTGAATATTACTGCATCGGTCGGGGTGCTAGTGAACAGCGGTGATTATCATTCGGCCGATGAAATGTTGCGAGATGCTGGGACGGCCCTGCATCGTGCGAAGACTGATGCTCAGGGTTCGTATGTCGTGTTCGATAACCTGATGTATGAAGACGCGCTGAGGTTTATTGATCGAAAAAACGATATGCAAAAGGCGTTAGTCGAGGGTGTCTTCGACGTCTATTATCAGCCGATCATTGACCTTAAAACAGGGCAGCTTGCGAGTATGGAGGCGCTGGCCCGTTGGCCGCACCCGAAAGAGGGAATGATCCCTCCCGATGAGTTTATTCCTATTGCGGAAGCTACTGGACTGATCATGCCGCTGGGTGAATTTGTATTAAGAAAAGTCTGTAATCAGATCCGTAGCTGGAACGATATGGGATTAGACGGATTTCGAGTAGCGGTAAACTTCAGCGCGCGTCAGTTCGAAACGGATGTGTTGGCACTAGTTCAAGCGGCGATGGCAACGTCTGGAATACTGCCGTCGACGTTGACTATAGAGATCACAGAAGGGTTGGCGATGAAGGACGTCGCGCGCAACGCAATAATGCTCGAAGATTTACGCCGTCTTGGCGTGAACATCAGCATGGACGATTTTGGCACAGGTTATAGCTCATTATCGTATCTAAAACGATTTCCACTCGCTACGTTAAAGATTGACCGCTCTTTTATTAAAGACCTGGAGACGGACGAAGACGATAAAGAGATCACCAAGGCCATTATTGCGATGGGTCAGAGCTTGAATCTGGCGACCCTGGCCGAAGGCGTTGAAAATGAAGCGCAGTTAGAGATTTTACGCAGCTACGGCTGCGACTATATTCAAGGTAATTACTATGGCAAACCGATGCCTGTAGCTGACATGACCGAGTATCTGAATAGGTAGGATGGCCTCGCTGAAAATTGCACTCCAATAATATCAAAAGGTGGTTGTTCGCGGCCCTTCAGACTGTGTCGCTAATTTTTTTCACTTTATTTTCGTCAATGTTGATCCCTGGTGCGTTCGGCGCAAACAAACATGTTCCGCCTATTGATCAGAAACAACTCACTTTCAGAGATCTGCCTTCAGACGTGCACCTGATACCTTCTCAGGTGACAGCGATTGCGCAGGATGGCGCTGGGTTTATTTGGTTTGGAACACCGAGTGGTTTGAATCGATTTGACGGGTATACAATCCAAAAGTTCTTTAAAGGTGACGTAGCTGAATCCATCCCGCATGACTTCGTTCGGTCGCTGCTAGCGGATAGTTCTGGTGCTTTATGGATTGGAACCGGTGGTGGACTTGCGCTATACGATCCCCAGACTCAGGTCTTTCGCTATGTGGATCTGTTTCACAAGCGTGAATTAAATGTCTATGTCATATTCGAAACTCAATCTGGTGAAGTTCTGATTGGGACATCGCTTGGGGTTTTCTCCGTGCAGTCAGGCGCTGATAAAAGCGTTCGATATTTAGACTCTTTAAGAGAACCCGTGCGCGCGATAGCGCAGGACGCAGAAGGGCGAGTCTGGGTTGGAACCGAAAGAAACGGTTTGTTCCGGCAGCAAGGCGATCGGTTTGTTGCCGCCCGTGTTACTGGTGATAAGTCTGGGCTAGGCCCTGGTGTATATATTTGCGAACTGCTTTTTGATCTTGAAGGTAACCTGTGGATTGCAACATACAATGACGGGCTTTCTGTTCTTTCCGCAACAGGGGTGTTCCAAAGCCTTACAAAAAGCGGTGATCCTGAAGGCAAGCGGGTGCGTGCTTTGCTCGAGGATAACTTGGGGAACATTTGGGTCGGTTCAGATAAGGGCCTGCATAAATGGGACAGAGACCAGCAAAGGCTACATTCTTACTCACATAGCCCCGGTAAGTCGGATAGCTTAATAGGGAGCCTGGTTTACGATCTTTTTCAAGATGTCGGCGGTGTCATATGGGTAAGTACCTTTAAGGGGGTAAGTTCATTCAATACTCAAGCGACTCGATTTCCCATTTATGGGTTGGAAGGCCTGGATGTTGATGATTCCGTTTCGTCGTTAGCAGTAAATTCGTTGGGTAAGGTGGCAGTTGGAACTCATTCGGGGGTGGCGATTTGGGATCCAAAAGCCGGGACCATGCGGGATTATCAGGATTCGGCGGGCGAAGTGTTCTCAGGTCATGTGATGAGCCTCTTGTTTGATAGTTTTGA
>JABIVN010000091.1 GCA_018667205.1 Gammaproteobacteria bacterium
GATTTCACTCTCACGAATCTCGGTTTAGAATATAGATTTTAAACATGCAGCTACGCTACATTCGATTCAAGGCCATGGGATGTCCGTGTGAAATCAGGTTTTTTCACCATGACGACGCAGAGGCGGAACGGCTTGCAGACATTTGTTTAACCGAAATTAGAAGGCTTGAAGCAAAGTACTCACGTTACCTGCCCGCCAGCGTTACCAACCAAATCAACGATGCAGCGGGTTGCGATCCGGTGATGATCGACCCAGAAACTTCAGCGCTTCTGGACTACGCTCACACTTGTTTTAACCAGAGCGACGGGCTATTCGATGTTACTTCAGGCGTACTGAGGCATCTTTGGCATGACGGACTGTTAGACACACCACCCCCTTCCGAATTCGAAAAATGGCTGGCGATTGTCGGTTGGCAGAAAGTTCGTCGCACGGCCACCTCGATTGCTTTGCCCTTGGCCGGAATGGAGATCGATTTCGGCGGTGTCGTCAAAGAGTACGCGGCCGATGCGACACTGGCATTGTTGAGCCAGGAAGGCGTTCGAGATTGCCTGGTCAACCTTGGCGGCGATATCGCCGTTCTTGGCAGGCTTGCAAATGGGCAACCCTGGGAGGTCGGCATTACACATCCAGAGCTTCCTGGTCAGGTTATTGCCAGCATACAAGTCGGATCCGGTGCTATTACTACCTCTGGAAGCTACGAGCGTTTTATCCGTATCGGCGATAAAAAATTTAGCCACCTTATTAATCCAGTCACCGGAATCCCTGCAGACAATCTGCAGAGTGTCACGGTGGTGGCACCGAAGGCAATTATTGCGGGATCGATCTGCACGATCGCTATGCTACGGGAACAAGAAGGTGCACTGGCTTTTCTTAACAGCACGCACCTGCCATTCCTTTCTGTAGATAAGCTAGGTACATGCCATGGCTCACTACAGAAGGAATAAAAGCCTTTAGCCTTAATCGGCGCCAACGACCCCGGTTGCCACCGGCGCCCCTACAGCGGCCCGACTGCTGTAGTGCCGCTCTCGTAACATGAGAAGTTAAAGAATATTTCGTTGTTGACGAAGTTAAGGTTCATCAGCCGCAAATTATCATAAGTCGCTGAAAGCACGAGCGAGGCGTCACCAGACCAGTCCTCACCGATGATATTGCTGATCGCACCCTGACTTTTGAAAATCGCTTCTCTTGGACCAAGTTCTGCAAAAAACTGAACATCGGGTTGACCAATGGTATTACCATCAGCGTCATAAAGCGTGCCACGAATATCAGCTATGGGGGTAAAACCATCGTTGATGAAACGAACGTAAGCAATGTCTGGCGAAGTTGAACCTTCAACGTTCTGTGCATTACCAGAACGAACGCAATTGGTATTCGTCACTCGACCACTTCGCTTCAATTTGGACATCACGTCAAACGGCATATCACTGTTGATATCTAATATGGCCGGCCCTGTCCATGCCGGAACTTTGAATAAACCCTGTAGGTCGAAAGCGGATAAAACCACACGCCCTTGTGAACTAATGGTTCCGGTATGAAGCGCAACATTAGCGCCTCCGAGTGGACTGCCACTTTTATGATAAAGGTTGCCGGTGAACGACTGAGCAACAGCTGACGAATTGATAATGTGAGTTTCTGACTTGTTAGGGCTCTCGTCACTGGTCATATGGTAAGAACGGCCATTATAAGACCCCTCTGTAGCGCCCTGCTGAATCCAATCCCTGAGCAAGTCTGTTTTAGCAACACTCAAAGGGCCACTTGGTGGCATTCGATTGCCGGAACTTGCTATACCCAACACCTTATCCATAATGTAGCTCAAGTCAGGGTTACCAGGTGTTATGTAATCGACCCCTGTTCTAGACGCAACATTAACAATGTTGTCGTAACTCTGTCCCGCGGTCAGGATCGGCATTTGCGCGCCGCCATGACAGCCGGAAGAAGCACAGCCGTCGAAAATCTCAGATTGGACTTGATCGAACGTGACGGTTTCAGAAACCGCAAGTGAAGACGCCATTAGCGCACCGAGCGCAAAGAAAATTGCTACATATCGACTAGTCAACATTGAGGAATAACACTCCATAAAATTACAAAAATCAGATCCAACACTATAGCCTAAATTAAACTCAAAGTTTAACGCAACAAGCAAAAACCTCACTGAACCGTCAGCGCTTTTTTTGGGTATTCGCACGTAAACTAACCGGTCAATTTCAGGCTTGAAAAGACTCAGTTAATCCTACTCAGCTTTTCAGTTGTCGGCGCTTTTTACTAGAAAGTCATTCTTGTTTGACTAATTATTTATCAGCGCCTAACGGTAAAATGCCAGCCACAAAAGTGATGCCCTAGTAGGCACAAACAGTAGGCACAAACAGTAAGCACAAACAGTAAGCACAAACGACGATACCTGCTACTACAATTTGACGTCGGTCTCCGGGGACGTGTGACTATCGACCGTTACATATCGACCGTTA
>JABIVN010000092.1 GCA_018667205.1 Gammaproteobacteria bacterium
CGCGGATAAGTCTTTTGCGAGTCGATCGGCACCTTGTTTTGTGTTGGTAAAAATCAGTGCCTGGTGCCACTTGTTCTGTTTGATCAATTCGAATAACAATTCCGTTTTACGTTTCTTGTCGACGGCAACTAACCATTGCTTTACTTTTGCTGGCGCAACTTCGTTTGGTGTTACCGCTATTTTTACAGGCGCGTGGAGCACGGTTTTTGCTAGTTTTTCAATCTCCGGTGACAACGTTGCTGAGAACATTAACGTTTGGCGCTTTCGCGGTAAAATATCGAGCAACTGGTTTATTTCTGCCCGAAAGCCAAGGCTCATTAATTTGTCTGCTTCATCAAGGACAAATATCTTCAATTGATCGAATGCAATAGCGTTCTGACGTTGTAGGTCCAAGAGTCGGCCGGGCGTCGCGACAAGTAAATGAACACCCTTGCGAAGACTCATCATCTGAGGGTTGATTTTCACACCACCAAAAACCACGGCAGACCTGAGTCCGCTGTAGCGACCGTAATCTATGATCGCTTGGTGCAGTTGGACTGCAAGCTCTCGCGTTGGGGAAAGAATTAGTCCTTTGACATGATTGGCTGTGGGTGCGGCGGCATTGTTCAAAATGTCGAGCATTGGTGCAACGAAACCGGCTGTTTTCCCGGTGCCGGTTTGAGCTGCAACCAGCACATCGTCGCCCTTCAGAATAGCCGGAATGGTTTTCGATTGAACTGGGGTCGGCATCTGGTAGCCAGCGGCGGTCAGTGCCTGCTGAACTTCTATCGATAAGCCGAGTGATTCAAAATTCACGTGGTTGGAACCTTTACCCTAAAAATTTCACGTTAAAGCCGAAAGCCTGTTACAGCGCCTAATCTCGGTTAATAGCGACGTTTTGAAAATACATCGACAAGGTGCTTGATCACCATCATTTTGCGCCAAATGCCTTCAAGCAGCGCGGCGCAAATCTTTCCAGATGAGTAGAAAAAGCAATGGTGCCGCGCTTGCAGCGGCAGTCTGTGGCTTTAGCGTCGTCGTAAACACTGCCTTTGTGATCGGTGACTGTATTGATCGGGTTGCACCATACACCATCTACGCCTGGCTGCATTTAGATCACTGGTTTTTTGGCCACCGGTCGGGAGATTCTTTTACCGTCTGGTCTGCTCAGAAACGAGCTTTTAGTGTTGGTTGAGTCATTTGCTATGTTGCATTGCAGGTGATCTTTGTCGTGCCTCTCATAGATTTTGATTCTTTTGGGCTCTAATGTCATCGATCAATTAGGCACTATGTCCTCATCTATATCGGTCCTCATCTATATCGGTCCTCATCTATATCGGTCCTTAGCTATATCGCTCCTCATCTATATCGGTCGTGATCTATAGTTGATTGCTTCAAGAAATCCGACAACATCCGCTGCTGACCGCTCGGGTATCTCTTCCATTGGTACATGACCAACAACGGCGTAAACCACTAAGCTCGTGTTCGCCAATGCCGCGGCAAACTGATCAGCGACAGTGGCCGGTATTAGGGCGGGTTCTTGGCTGCGAGAATCAAACCCACTGAAACGAAGGAATCTTGACTCGTCGTTGCTGTATTTTTTGTCGACGTATTTGGCCGGAAGATCACCCTTGTATAAATAGGCGGTGGCAATCATCAGAATCGTGATGACAACAATAATCGTTGCCGCTGAGATCTTGAGTATCTTTATTGCAAGCACTTTGTATTGGAAGTGAGGATAACCGACAAGAGTGACGTGGTTCCAGAGTTCGCGAGCGAGTCTTTAAGCCAATGTTGCGCAGTTTAGTCCCCGAAATGAAAACCGGAGTGATGTCAGGTGTCGAAAAACCTATCAAGGCTGCCACGATTATTGCTCGGTGAAGCCGAGCCCTCAGGAATCCATTCACTCCCCCGGGGTAAATGCGGGCCGCCGTGCTACATTTAGCGTTTCAGCTACCCTGTTGGCATCATCAAATTGCCTTACCTGTCGCGCTCGTAACCTGTCAACTCCATGTAGCCAAGGCCTGATCGGTTACCTTCAAGGTCAAGAACTTCCACCAGTCCCTCCCAGTAGAGGATCGACAGGTCAACGGTTTGCTGATCCAGTAGCGCGTTGACCGTAAATTGCTCGTCAGCCATATTGAGCGTCCAACTGACGGGCCAATTGATTCCCTTGGCGTCTTGGTAAAAGCGGTTGGGTGTCAGGGAAAAGTCATTCCGGTCCAATAACTCGACGCCCGGGTCGCCTTGACCAATGATTGGCTGATCGTCTAGTTGTTGGTGATCTACAATTAGGCCGTGATCATAGTTGTCTCTCTTTCCATCATGCCTGCGTAAACGGAACGCCATGATGCTCCGCTGATCCTTTAGTTGTAAGGAAAACCAATCCCAGCCGGAAAGTGAACCACCGAGTACTGACGTGCTCCACTCACGATCGAGCCAGCCGAGTCCTGTCACTTTCACGGTGCGGTCGTTGAGTTTGAGTATGCCGCCGATCTGCAGGCGCGGTATGGAATAGTAGTAACTCGCGGCATCTGCTCCTTTTTTGGACAAGCCGCGATTCCCCTGTAAAACGATAGGTCCCATTTGCCGGACCTGCAGATCGACCCCAAACTGACCGGGCTCGCTGGCCGATAGTGTCAGATTCAATTGACCTTCTGCGGCGCCTTCCAGCGTCCAGTCCTCGATCATTGCCCGAAAGAGGGCGCCGGTTGAAACGCCCGCCAGTGCTGGGTGGCCGCGAGCGAATCGCTCTGCCTTAAGGTGCCTGCCGTTAGAAATGTCGGTGATCGCCAGGTGACCCAGGTATGCTTGGGCAGTGTGCCATGGACCTTCTCCTGTCGGGTTGGGAGCAAGTGCTTGCCTGAACAGTGTGAAATGCAGGCCATACTCGTTGCCATTTTCATCTGCAAGAACGGCAGTCAGGTACCACCACTCGTTTCTGTATCGGGTGTGTGGCCCATGATCCAACGGGAACACGAACTCTTTTTTATGTTCTGCGCGTGCAAACCCCTGAGCGTCAGGTTCTCCCAGTAAGTTGTTTAATCGCAACCCTGTGACAGCGGATGAAGTAGACCGGGCATCCGGTTGGCATCCAGCCGTCAATAACATCAATAAAAAAACGATAGGCCTAGCGTCCACCAAAGGCTCCTTCTTCGTGATCTCCGCGCTGCAGTATCCCCGCAGCGATAGCCGCAAGCATTCCCCAGGCGCATGAACGCAGTAGCGCTTCTGCAGACAACTGCAACTCGATGGTCCAGCCGAAAGCTCTTGGGTTGATGACGTTGCAGAGTATCCAGCCGAACATCACGCCAAGTGGCAGAGCAATAATGATAGCCACTAGGCCAAGTCCTGTGCCCAAGGCAATGTTCATCA
>JABIVN010000093.1 GCA_018667205.1 Gammaproteobacteria bacterium
AGAGTCTCTTGAGAACAACTTCTTCGACAGACGCGTGGTCGTTGAACTTAAAGTCGACATAGATCGTAACCTCGCTACCCGTTAGTCCCAAGAGGGGGGCTGCATCCAGCAGCCCCTTTTTTTAGCAGGCTTTAATTTTCTTTAACCTGCTCTAACCTGCTTTAACTTTTTTCCCTGCACTGCGTCCCCTTCAGACGACCCCCGCCCGGGAGGATCGCCCCAAAAACAACAGAAATAGCTGGCCTAGTCTTAGCCTACCAATGACCAGAATACGCAACTGCCGCCTGGACACGGAATCAAAGCAACCGTCAGGTCGCCTAAAACACCGCAAACCGTTTACCCCGGTTCCCATCATCGCGAAACTGTTGGTTGATGACCTGCGCGAACGTCTTTCCTGACGACTACAAAACCAGATGGACTGGCGCTACAAACGCTTGCCCGGGCATTATTGAGCTACAAAAAAAGAACTAGCGTGCCCCTTGTCGGTTAATTCCTTTATCGCCTGAGCGGGAAAGAAAGAATTCCCGCAGGACTGGCAAATCCCCATGACACGTGGTTTAGTGCTGCTTTTGAATTCAATGCAGGAGATAACATGATCAGTTCAGGTCCACTAGAAGATCGACTCGCTATTCGGGAATTGGTTGATTCCTACAACGATGCTGTCATGAGAAAAGACGGCGATGCTTGGGCGGCAAATTGGCGCGACGACGCCACTTGGGAACTACCGGGCGCTGGCCCCATTACCGGCAAGGAAAACTTTTTCCCTATGTGGCAGCAGGCCATGAGCGCTTTTGGATTCGTGGGGTTTTTTGCCTCTGCCGGGCCGATGACCGTTGATGGCGATACGGCCCACGCGACCTGGTACCAGCAGGAATTCCTGCACCAGAAAGATGGCGTAAAACGAAACGTCACAGGTCAATACGAAGATGACTACGTCAAGGTTGATGGCCGATGGTATTTCCAGAAGCGTGTCTACCTTGTACTGAATGCTGAGGAAATCAGCGGGTAAATTGAAACCGCCTCAAGAGTCCGGGAAAGTTATTCGAGAATCCCGGCAACTTTTTCATCTGGCCCTCCCCCTCATGGGTGCTCAACTGGCACAAATGGGGATGGGAGTGGCCGACACTATCATGGCAGGTCGGTATTCGTCCGCCGACCTGGCCGGTGTGGCACTCGGAACGAGTATCCTTTGGCCAAGCATGATGCTGGTGTTCGGCGTCATTCAAGCCGTTACTCCAACTATTTCACAACTAAATGGCGCCAGAGCCTATGGTGATATCGGCGCGGTCCTTAGACAGGGGCTTTGGCTAGCACTGGCCGCAAGCCTATTCGTCATTATAATCCTTAACAACGTCGAACCCGTTTATACCCTGATGAACGTCGACCCCGTTGCGGTCGCGATATCAGTCCCATATCTAGAGATGTGCTCGTTCGGTATGCCCGCACTGCTGTGTTTTTTCTGCCTGAGATTTCTGGCGGATGGCACAGGGTACACGCGTCCGGCCATGTATATCGCCATCACAGCATTAATATTCAAAATCCCGCTCAACTACGTGCTTATTTATGGCAAATTTGGCCTGCCGGAAATGGGTGGCGTTGGTTGTGGGGTCGCCCAGGCCATCATGATGTGGTTTCAGCTTATTCTGGTCATTATTGTCGTTACTCGTAAACGATTCGACCACACCGGTTGGCGTTCAAAGTTCTCTTGGCCAGACTGGAAAATCATCAAGCCATTACTGGTGATCGGCATACCCATTGGCACCACGATGTTCGCGGAAATGGGCCTGTTTTCTTTCACCACCCTCCTGCTCGGGCAGTTCGGGGCAGCCATTGTTGCGTCCCACAACATCGCTATGAATCTTAATGCGGTGTTTTTTATGCCACCAATGGCCCTGGGTATGGCGGCAACGATCAGGATAGGGTTTCGCATTGGTGCAAACGAAATAACCGGCGCCAGAACAACCGCATTAATCGCATTTCTTACCACCGCGTTTGTTGCTATCAGTGGCGCGATCCTTATCTACTTGTTTAAGGAAGTACTGGTGAGCCTATATACAACCGAGCAGGCCGTCATGAGTCTGTCGATAACCTTGTTACTTTTCGTCGTATTTTTCCTGTTTTTTGACGCTACCCAGTCGGTCTGTATCGGCGCACTTAGGGGTTATAAAGACACAAAAGTGCCTATGTGGTTGGCGATATTTAGCTACTGGGGAGTAGGGTTACCGACACAGCTCCTGTTTGGCTTTGGGTACATTGGCGAACCCATGGGGGTCTATGGTTTCTGGCTAGGACTCGCTGGCGGGGTTGGAACGGCCGCCATCCTTTTAGGGGCCCGCCTTTGGTATGTCAGCGGCAACCTTGAACTGATTAATCGATTAGCATTACATTCAGGCCGCCAGAGTGTCACTGTTTCAACGGCTGATGAGAATCAGTCGTAGGTGCGTATTTCAATCAAATGATTGTTCGGGTCGTTAAAATAAACAGGCGGCGCCTCTCCCCTCGCACCAGATTCATTGCCAGGACCAAAGTTCGCGCCAACACTGTCGAATGTGGGGCCATAGTCGATCCCCGCTTGCTTCACGCGGGAAAAAATCTCATCAAACTCTCTTTCTGAGACCGCAAACGCGTAGTGCTCAAAACCCTGAGTGCCCCAGGGCGCGAGCTGCATCTGAAATTTTTCACCGACCCGTATCACAGTGAACGGCCCGTCCAGGCCAGCATGCTCAAAACCTAACAACTTTCTGTAGAAAACGATGTATAGAAAGCAACGCTTTTATCAAGGTCATTCACCTTAAGAATAATGTGATCGAGTTCCACCATAGCTACTTACCTGCTTGAGAATACCGAGAACTGCATTATTTTTTCGCGGGGTTGTAATAAGGTCGGTCACCGCTCACGGTCACCCGCCGCAGCACCCTTTTGTGCGGATAGTAGTCGCTTGCCGCATAATGCTGCGCAGCTCGATTGTCCCAAAAAGCAATAGAACCAGGCTGCCACTTGAACTCGCAGACATACTCAGGGCGCCCGTGTTGTTGTTGCAGAAAACTGACCAACTCTTTAGCTTTTTCAACACCAAGGGCTTCGCCCGTTCGGTTGTCATACAGTGATTCGTGCCGAAGAAAACCGCCATTAAAGTAAAGTGCTGTCCTACCGGTTTCCGGGTGAGTACGCAACATTGGGTGGCTGACACCAAAAGCAATCTCTTTTTTTATTTCTGTCGCAAGATCCTCTGGCAAAGCACCACCGCCCCCGCCCATCAAGAAGAACCGATAATCGTTGATCCCACTAATATGCTGCAGTCGCGCCTGCATTTCTGGTGGTAACCCCAGGTACGCTGCATAACTATCTGCGAACAGGGTGCTCCCCCCTATGGGTGGCACCACAACGCACTGCGCAATTGATCCGAGCGATGGTTTCTTCATCCAGGTGACATCTGTATGCCAGTTATTTTCGGTACCCGGTCGCTGTTCATCGTGGTTGATTTCAAGAATGTAGGGATTGTCACCTGGTTTGCCGAAAGGAAAGGCATCAAGTTCCCCAAAACGCCTGCCAAAACTAACCTGTTCATCTTCAGTCAGGTGCTGATCACGGAAGAACACGACTTTTCGTTCCAGTAATGTCTTGCGTATCAATTTTATAGTGGCCGACGACAATGTTTGTTTCAGGTCAATGTCATGCAGCACTGTTCCTATAGTGAGGCCAAGGTGTTCAAAAACTACGCCCTGCAGGTCCGCCTGCACCTGCAAACCTTCGGTCACCGGCCGGTTCCCCATGCGTTCATATTCCCGGTATACGCCAAGACCCGTCCTGTTGAAAGAGGGAAATAGCTCATCCACGACTGGCTGGGCGCTTGCCTTTAAAGCTGACCTTGCTCCATGGATTTTAGCTGCATATTTGATCGCAATCTCGTTATAGCGACGCTGCTCTTCGGTGACTTCTAACTCTGACATAACATTGGATCCTATATTATAGAAATAAAACACCTGGACGCTTTCGGGTCAAATCAGCCTTAGCCGAAGGCTCCCGAGCGTTTCAATTGGTCCACTTCTGCCTCACTGTAGCCCAGCGATAATGCTACTTCCCTATTGTGTTCACCTAGGCCGGGCGCAGCAAAATTAACGCTACCGGGTTCATTTTGAAATTTGATTGGAATACCAATGTGCTCGTTACCCTCGCTATCTTCGATAATCATTTCCCGAAATCGGGTTTGTGGATCATCCATCCCCTGTCGTAAATCGTTCACCGGCGCAAAAGCCGCATCCACATCATCGAACCACTTGACCCAGTAGGACTGGTTCTGTCGAGCAAACTGTTCCCGGAAAAATTCACGGACCGGTGCCTGATTCTTACCGGGAGGAGGTTCACACAATGGGATCAAGTCTTCTCTTCCAAAT
>JABIVN010000094.1 GCA_018667205.1 Gammaproteobacteria bacterium
TGATCAAGGAGTTCACCTACCCGGTTGATGAAGATGACACCAGTGGCAAGACACACATTGTACTTGCCTGGTTGCTGGGTAAAAACACCGATCTAAAGATGCTATTGCGTTGCCATCTACTGTCAGACGTTTTATTGGATACCAGTGCTTCACCGCTTCGTCAGGCTTTGGAGAAAACAGATCTTGCGACCACAGCCTCCCCCATGTGCGGATTCGAAGAGGATCACATGGAAATGAACTTTATGTGCGGTGTCGAGGGTAGTGAACCGGAACACGCAGACGCCATAGAGCGACTCATCATGGGTGTTCTGGAAAATGTAGCAGAGCAGGGTGTCCCGGAAGACCGTTTGGAAGCCGTCCTGCATCAACTTGAACTATCTCAACGCGAGATTGGCGGCGACGGTTGGCCGTATGGATTACAGTTAATGTTCTCTTGTATGTCAGCAGCAGTTCATCGCGGTGACCCAATAGGTCTTCTGGACCTGGACATTGCGCTGCAGGAACTGCGTCAAGAGATAAAAGACCCCGAGTTCATTAAACAATTGGTCAAAGAGCTTCTTTTGGGCAACTCCCACAGAGTCAGGGTCGTGATGAAGCCAGACAGAGACCTGGCGTCACGATTGATAGAAGAAGAGCAAGCGACACTTGAAGCACGTCGCGCTTCGTTTTCAGAGGCTGAGCGGTTAAGCGTTCTAGCGCTCGCAAAGGCGCTGGATAAACGACAAAGCCAAGAGGAAGACCTGAGTCTGCTACCTCAGGTAACCCGGGCTGACATTCCGCCGTCGAAGGTTTTTCCGGAGCTTGCTGGTAGCGTGCTAAAGAGTAAGGCGCTGGAAGCTAAAGCCGCTAACGGTATCAGGCTGACTACTGCGACGGCGGGCACCAATGGTATTACCTATCATCAGGTTGTCTCGCCGTTACCAGCACTCACAACACCGCTGTTAGGGCTTCTGCCTATTTACACCCAGGTAGTGACAGAGGTAGGTTCCGCAGACCGGGACTACCTGGCAACCCAGCAGGCTCAGCACAGCATGACGGGGGGGATAAGTGCCTTTTCATCGTTTAGAAGCGATCTGGACAATTGTGAGGATGGGCAGGGCTACCTGACACTTTCCAGCAGGACGCTTAACCCCAAGGCCATCGAAATGGCTCGTCTGGTTAAACAAACTGCGAATGAACCGCGGTTTGACGAAGTGGACAGGCTTAAAGAGCTGCTTCAACAATTAAGTATTCGCAGGGCAAACAGCGTGGCCTCTAATGGACATCAGTATGCGATGTCTGCGGCGGCAGCGTCATTGCGACCGCTGGCGAACATTAGCGATTTTTTGTCGGGTATTCCTTCGATTATGCGGCTTAAGAAATTGGCACGTGACATTGATGATGGGCAGGTGTTACAGAATTTTGCGGCTTCGATGCAACAGCTCCATGCGCAGCTGAGATCTAACTCACCAGCGTTACTGGTCATTTCGGAAGCGGAGTTTCTGGAGAGCTACACGGAAGCCGTCTCTGCACTCTGGGGTGAAACGGCCCAAACTGAAGAATCCCGATTTGATGTTGCTCGTATTGATAATCCCGGTGACAGAGCGTTCGTTGTGACCACCCAGGTCAATTATTGCGCGACAGCTTTTCCCACCATCCCTGAATCTAATGAAGACGCTGCAGCATTGTCGGTGCTGGCCGGCGTCCTTAGGAACAATTTCCTGCATTCCGAGGTTCGTGAAAAAGGTGGGGCCTATGGCGGGGGTGCAGGGCATGACTCATCCAGTGGCGTATTCAGATTCTATTCCTATAGAGATCCCCGCCTGATGGAGACGTTTGAAGCTTTTAGCCAATCGATTGACTGGGCGCGGAATAACGAGGTTACAGATGCAATGCTTGAAGAAGCTGTGCTTGGGATTATCAGTTCGGTCGATGCGCCGGGATCCCCCGCAGGTGAGATCCGCCAGGCTTTCCACCATGGCTTGTTTGGGCGTTCAGCTGCCCACAGAGAGGCATCCAGGGGGCGTTATCTGGATGTGCGGCAGTCGGATCTTCAGCGTGTGATAGATAGATACCTGCTCGGAACGCCATCGCGAGCGGTGGTTACCAGTGAAAACCGACTTGGCGAAGTCGACAATCAATTTGAACAAATTTTTGTTAATGAATAGAGGAACGCTTGATGAATGACTTAATTGAACTAACCGGCGCTGATGGCTTTACCTTTAGTGCCTACTTGGCAAAACCGGCAGAAACTCCTAAAGGTCGCGTTGTCGTTATCCAGGAAATCTTCGGGGTGAACGATCACATCAAAGAAGTTTGTGATGGGTATGCACAGGCAGGTTACGTCGCCCTGGCACCAGCGCTGTTTGACAGGGTTGAGCGCGGCATCGAACTTGGGTACGAAGGTGATGACATGACTCAAGGTGTCAAAATTGCCATGGGAACCTTGGAGATGCCCAACACGATGAGCGATGTTCAGGCGGCCATTGATTACCTGGCCAAGGATGGCAAGGTGGGCGTGGTCGGATACTGTTTTGGTGGATTACTTACTTGGCTGAGTGCCGCGGGCGCAAATAACATCGCCTGTGCGAGTGGCTACTACGGCGGCGGTATTGCCCAGTCAATTGAAAAAGCACCGAGAGTTCCCACGATCCTCCATTTCGGAGAGTTAGATGCACATATTCCGATGGCAGATGTGAAATCTATCGACGAGGCTTATCCAGAGGTGACGGTCTACACCTACGATGCAGATCATGGTTTTAACTGCGACCATCGGGCGAGTTATCACGAGTCGGCGTCAACCTTAGCGCGTCAGCGCACACTGGGGTTTTTTGAGCATCACCTGGCATGATTGGTCGTTCGCAGGTTGCTAGTAAAGGTTCTAAATGCGGGCGAGGGGCTTACGGGTTTTTAGAAAATAATCAACCCATCAATGACTCAGTGAATGTGGCTTCAAGGTTGTCAATTACGGGCTGCATTGCTTGACAATCAACGGCTGCTTCCCCATTCTGTCCGCGTTGGCCATGACTGATCGAGCGGCGAGATGTACTAACGCTGCTTAATGAACCTCAGGTTAGACAAAAAATTATAAGAGCAACAAACTCCAGTAGGTAAAAGCATGAAAAAGCACCAGATGAGACTCGTCACAGTGATAAAAGCGCTGTGTTTGTTGTCTGTCATTAGTGCCAGTGAGCTGTACGCGGCGTCTCTAGATGACGTGCTCGGTGTGCGCTCCTCAACAACTGTTGAAGGCGCAAAATCTCAGGCAAAAATTGACGAGGTCACAGAACAGACGCGTGACCTATTGCAGCAATTCAAAACCGTCATGAAGGTCGTTGACGGTTTACAGGTATACAACCAGCAGCAACGCCGGTTGATCAAAAACCAGGAA
>JABIVN010000095.1 GCA_018667205.1 Gammaproteobacteria bacterium
ATCCATCAATCACTTCATCAATGACATCATCCCAGAGAGCATCGACAATATGAGAGATTTCTTCTGACTCGATCAACTCGTTTCGTTGCCCATAGATCATCTGACGCTGGTCATTCGCAACATCATCATATTCAAGCAGCTGTTTACGAATATCGAAGTTACGACCCTCGACCTTTCGCTGTGCTTTCTCAATCGCGTTAGTCACCATCTTGTGTTCGATGGCTTCGCCATTTTCCATGCCCATGTTTTGCATGAATCCACGGATCCGGTCAGACGCGAAGATTCTCATCAGGTCATCTTCTAAAGACAGATAAAACCTGGAGTAGCCAGGGTCACCCTGACGCCCGGCACGACCCCGCAACTGGTTATCTATTCGACGACTCTCATGTCTTTCTGTACCAATGACATGCAAGCCCCCCGCCTCCAGGACCTGGTCGTGGCTTTCCTGCCAGGCCGATTTGATCTTTTCAACCTGATCCGGTGAAGGGTCTTCAAGTTTCGCAACTTCCGCCTCCCAGCTGCCACCAAGAATAATGTCAGTGCCTCGACCTGCCATATTTGTTGCAATAGTGACTGTCCCAGGCCTGCCAGCCTGGGCAATAATCTCTGCTTCTTTCTCATGGAACTTGGCATTGAGAACGCTGTGCTTGACCTTCTTTTTGTTAAGCAACTCAGAAAGAAGTTCCGAGGTTTCAATGGAAGCCGTACCCACCAAAACGGGTGCGTTACTCGCCAGGCACTCAGCGATCTCATCAGCAATCGCCTCAAACTTCTCCGCGTGGCTCATAAAAATAAGGTCGTTCAGATCGCGACGAACCATTGGCAGGTTTGTGGGGATAACAACCACATCAAGACCATAGATCTGTCTGAATTCAAATGCCTCGGTATCGGCTGTTCCAGTCATGCCAGCCAATTTGTTATACAACCGGAAGTAGTTCTGGAAAGTGGTAGACGCCAGCGTCTGACTCTCATTCGTAATGTTGACGTTTTCCTTGGCTTCAATCGCCTGATGAATGCCCCCAGACCAGCGCCGTCCGATCATGGTTCGACCGGTATGCTCATCGACGATAACAATCTCACCTTCAGCGACAATGTAATCCACATCTCGCTTATAAAGGTTGTGTGCTTTCAGTGACGCACTGACGTGGTGAAACAACGCAAGGTTAGCAGTGCCATATAGACTCTCCCCCTCCGCGAGTAAACCCTTGCGAACAAGGAGGTTCTCAATTTTTTGGTGACCGTCCTCGGTAAGTTCAACATCCCGCTGTTTTTCATCAATGAAATAGTCGCCCGGCGGCTCTCTATCTTCTTCTATGTCCTCAGGTGTTTTAACCTGCTCGACCAGGCCGGGTACTATCCCGTTAATCGCTTTGTAGACATCTGCAGTATTCTCGACCCCGCCCGAAATGATTAGAGGGGTCCTGGCCTCATCGATAAGGATCGAGTCGACCTCATCGACAATGGCAAAATTCATTCTGCGTTGAACCCTTTCCTCCGCGGCGAAGGCCATATTGTCGCGCAGATAATCAAAGCCAAATTCGTTATTTGTACCGTAGGTTACATCTGCTTGATAGGCGCGCTGCTTCTCGTCTGCCACCTGCCCCGCATAGACAACACCGACGGTCATACCCAGAGTCTCGAAGATTGACCCCATCCATTCCGCGCCCCATTTAGCCAGATAGTCATTTACCGTCACCAGATGCACACCGTCACCAGCAATGGCGTTAAGGTACAGCGGCAACGTCGCGACAAGAGTCTTACCCTCGCCGGTTCGCATTTCAGCAATGCGACCCTCATGAAGCGTTATCCCACCAATCATCTGAACATCAAACAGCCTTAATCCAAGCGAGCGCTTACCTGCTTCACGAACGGTAGCGAAGGCCTCCGGCAGAATATCCTCAAGGGACTCACCTGCTCTAATTCGGGAATTCAGTTTATCCCTCTGTCCGATTAGCGCTTCGGCAGACAGTTTCTGTATATCGTCTTCCAAAGCATTGATTCGCAGAACCGTTTTTCTCATTCGTTTCAGTTCGCGTTCGTTCTTGCTGCCAAAGACTTTGCTTAGTACCTGCAATACCATCTTGCGTTTTCTCTATATAGTCAGGGGTTAGGCGAGGATAGTCGCCACGGAAAATCTAAGAGATGAGCCTCACCGACTGGCGCGGTGAATATAAGTTGACGGGTCAACTACGCGCCCGTTTTTAAATACTTCAAAGTGAACATGAGGGCCGGTCGAACGACCACTACTGCCCATAAGCCCAATGACCTCGCCTTTGCGAACGATATCACCAGATTTTACAGTTAGATCTTTGTGGTGGCCGTAACGCGTCGAATAGCCACCACCATGGTTGATTTCAACCATCTTGCCGTAGCCATTTCGAACATCAGCATAGACAACAACACCTGCAGCAACTGAAATGACGTCGGA
>JABIVN010000009.1 GCA_018667205.1 Gammaproteobacteria bacterium
ACAATGGGGACGCCACCAACTACCGTTGCATCACTTCGCCCTAAGCTAGGCACGATGTGCTTAGCCATGGTGTTGGGTCCGACCATCCAGGTATTCGTACCATCAGCCAGTTCACCCGCTATCTTTAACATGACAGGTCCAAGCGCCGCCACAACCACCGGCATTCGATCGGCACCAGGAACATCGAGCGCCAGCCCATGCACACTGTACTGGTCACCATCATAATTCACCGTTTCGCCACGTGTTAGCGGCATCAGCACTTCGAGATACTCGCGCATGTGCTTTGCTGGTTTGTCGTAAGACATACCCAACATGTTTTCAATCACCACCTGGTGTGACAGGCCAATGCCCAGCGTAAACCGGTTTTTAGATGCTGCTGCCGTGGTCAGGGCCTGCTGCGCAATAGCGGTCGGGTGCCGAGGATAAGTTGGCGTGACGGCCGTGCCAAGCCCAATTCGATCCGTCTCTCGACCGATGACTGCCAGGGTAGATATCGCGTCAAAGCCAAAGATATTTGCTAGCCAGACATTATCCAGACCAGCCGCCTCGACTCGTTTGGCGACATTAACGATGTCATCCAATGTATTGTTTGCGCCATCAGCGCCAATCATCGTTCCTATTCGCATTACAGCCTTCCTGGTTAATAAAAGACGTTATCCTGAAGCATCGCTTAAACTATCTCAAGGTATCTCAAGGCACCTGCTGACCGTCCGCTGGAACTGCCCCGGAACTGCCTCGGAACTGCCCCGCAACTAACAATCAACCAATATCGATTACTTTTCCTGGATTCATAATGTTCTTCGGGTCAAAAGCTAACTTCACCTGCCGCATAAGACCCAGGCTCGCACCATGTTCAAGCGCCATATAGGACAACTTGCCAGAGCCTATGCCATGCTCGCCGGTAGAGGTTCCGCCCATCTCGATGGCCCGCTTGACCAGCCTGTCATTGATGCCTTTGGCCGTGGCCATCTCATCCGGATTATCGGTATCCACCAAAAGCAGTAGGTGAAAGTTGCCGTCTCCCACGTGCCCAACGATGGGCGCAATAACGCCGGTCTCCTCAACATCGATTCTGGTGAGTTGTATACATTCAGTCAGTCTGGTGATGGGTACACAGACATCAGTCGGCCACCCACTACAACCAGGGCGGAGCGCCATCCCGGCATAATAAGCATCATGCCTGGCTTGCCACAGTTGGTTCTGCTCTTCCTGTTTGGTTGACCACAGAAACTCACCGCCACCGTGCTCAGCAGTTATGTCTGCGACGCTCTCACTTTGTTCAATGACAGAAGCTTCGGTACCGTGAAACTCAAAGAACAGGGTGGGCAGTTCTGCATAGGATAATTTTGAATAAGCGTTCACCGCTTTAACCTGCACCTCGTCAAGAAACTCGACCCGCGCAACCGGGATGCCCATCTGAATAATACTGATGACTGAATCCACCGCGCCTTCCAACGTTTTAAAAGTGCATACGCCGGCTGAGTGCGCTTCAGGTAACCCGTAGACTTTAAGTTGGACCTCTGTAATCACCCCCAGCGTGCCTTCGGAGCCACAAAACAGACGCGTCAGATCGTAGCCCGAGGCTGATTTTCGCGCCCTGCCACCGGTCTGAACTATCTCACCGTTCGGCATCACGACTGTCAGCCCAAGAATGTTTTCCCGCATGGTGCCGTATCTGACCGCATTCGTGCCCGACGCACCGGTTGCAGCCATGCCCCCTAGGGTTGCATCTGCTCCAGGATCAACCGGAAAGAACAAACCATGACGAGCAAGTTCCGCATTCAGTTGTTTTCTTGTCACGCCGGCCTGAACCCTGACATCAAGATCACCTGGATTGATTTCAAGCACCTCATTCATCATTGAAAGATCCACGCACACCCCGCCATGAAGCGCCGCGACGTGTCCCTCAAGGGATGTCCCTACACCAAATGGAATGACCGGCGTATCTGAATCTGAGCATTGTTTTACGATGCTAGCGACCTCGTCGTTAGTGCCCGGAAACACGACAAGGTCAGGCGGCGCTGATGCATGAAATGATTCATCGCGCCCATGCCGATCCAGGACATCTTTGTTCTGGGTCGCCCTCTCGCCGAACTGTTCCTGCAATACCTGAATCGAGTCAATCATTGTTCACCTTCATCCTTGTCTCTACCTTGCGTAAGACTAATATTAAGGGCCTGCTATGCCTTTGCTATGCCTTTGCTATGCCTTTGCTATTTCCGTGCTGTCTCAAAATTTATCGCCAAGTCCAAAATATTACGGAGCTGATGATCCCGCGGCACACGGGCATGTCTGCCAATCAGTTGGCAGTCCATCCCGACACCTCTGGCTCCTTTGTAGTCACGCTCGTAACTATCACCCACATAAATCGCCTGACTGGCGGACAGCCCCAGCTTCTCTAGCGTGAATTCAAATATCAAGGGGTGTGGTTTCGCCCAGCCCACCTCGGCAGATAGCGTAACCACCTCAAACAATCCGGTTAACGACATAGCCTTCAATACAGCATGGACCATTGGTGGATAATGGGTGTTTGAAATCAGCGCCAAACGATAATGCTTCGACAAACGCTTCAGCAGACCTGTCGCACCAGGGACAGCTGAAACAAGCGCTGACCCGTCTTCCATGTATTGTCTGGTTAACTGCTCTTTTGCTTTCCCGGTGGCATCGAGCATTAATTCGACAACAACAAGATCACAGACGTCACTCAAGTGAAACTCGCTGTTATCTGACGCTGTTGCATGTTCCATTTTCAGGAAAGCACTATCCCATACCTGAACATAGTCTGCATAACCGATGGCGCAGCCGAGTTCGGTAGCCTTTTTATAGCTACGAGAAAAGTCCTGTAAGGTTCGCCCGGCCTCATACTCGACCAGTGTTCCAAACAGGTCGAATATCAGGCATTCAGGCATTTTCTAACTCGCTAGA
>JABIVN010000096.1 GCA_018667205.1 Gammaproteobacteria bacterium
AAAAAGTCATGAAGGCCTATCAGGATTTCAAAATAACGGGCAACGAAGCAGAGTGGTAGCGCGTGTCGTCACCGTTCTGTCACTCAGTAAACCTCGGGATGATCAATAATGTATTGTCTACTGAGTTCCTGGGCTTCGTTCATCTCCGACTGAGTCATTTTTTGAGTTAAGAATTCCTTAAACTTGCTGACTTTGTGGCCGTTTGCTCGAGCAATGTTGGCCCACATATAAGCGCGCACATAGTCCTTGGGAACCCCGTCCCCAAACGCGTACATCACGCCAAGATTGGACTGCGCACTGGCACTGCCCTGTTCTGCAGCCAGCCAGTACCAATTCACGGCAGCACTACCGTCTTTAGGAACACCTTCTCCATGGGCGTACATCCAGGCAAGGCTGAACTGCGCAGGAGCAAGTCCCTGATCAGCAGCCTTGCGATACCAATTCACGGCTTCTTTATCGTATTCGGGAACACCTTCGCCATGGTCGTACATCACGCCAAGGTTGAGTTGCGCCGGCGCAAGCCCTTGGTCCGCTGCCCTGCGGTACCATTTTACCGCCGCCTTATCGTCTTTGAGCACCCCTTCGCCGTTGGCATACATCGCGCCAAGGTTGTTCTGCGCAGCAGGATATCCCTGCTCCGCCGCCATCCGGTACCATTTTACGGCTTCTTTATCGTCTTCAGGGACGCCTTTGCCTTTATCGTACATCCCACCAAGGTTAAATTGAGCCTTAGCCTGCCCCTGCTCAGCGGCAAGCCGATACCACTTTACGGCAGCCTTGTTGTCTTTGGGTATGTCCACGCCGCTTTCATATTTCTGGCCAAGGTTAAATTGCGCATCGACATTTCCTTGCCGTGCCATCTGCATTAGTTCGGCGTCAACCCGTGCATTAACGATGCTGACTACGGTGAGAAGAAGGAGAAAAGTGAGGAGCAGTAATAAATGTCGCATTATATTCCCGAAGCTTTACTTTTTTCTGTAGTTAACAGATCCATTGTGATCAGAGGCTTAATGGTCCAAGAATTTTGTGGCAATCTAGCTCGCAGGCCGGCTTTGCCGGGGGATGTTATCAATTGAGAGCGGTCCAACGCTAGCGGATTCACTCCCGATTGATGTTATTACCTCACAGGTTCAGACGGGGTTCGTGCGCCTTAATAATGTATCATGTGCAGCTCTGCATTGTGTTTTTCAGGCGTGTGAAGCGACCAGGTCGAGTTCACGTTTGGGAGATGTTAATAGGCACGATGATTTTCGTTTTTGCGCCTGAAATAAACCCGGCAGGCTAGAGATGAGTATTTATAACCATTTCCAATCATTAGCACTTGCCGTCAGTAAAGGACATAAAGCGCAGCGTGCGCGCGAGGTTTTAAGCGAAGCGGCTCGGTATGTTCGGGCCTGATCAAAAAATTTACACATAGACTTTATACACAGACACAGACACAGACACAGTCATAAACATAGACATAGACGGAGTCGACTAGCATGAAGCACATCCTAAGCCTTTTCCTTATCCTCGCACTATCATCCTGCTCTGAATACCTGCCAATTGCGGGGGGTGAATTAGAAGGGACAGTGTCACCACTGCCGGCGGATTGGCGCGAACTGGCCACGGCTAACATCATACAACTGGAATCAACAGGCGAAGCGCGCTACTCCGTCAACCTCTGGATGGTCGAGGTCGATGGCGCTCCCCACGTCTTCGCCGGTGATAACCAAACACAGTGGGTAAAAAACATCACCGGAAACCAGAATGTTAGGCTAAAAATAGGGGAGGCAATTTTTGAGCTTCGCGCACACAGGGTTAACGATGCAGGTGTCTTCGAGATCTTTGCCCAGACCTGGGAATCAAAATATGGCAATCGACCCAGAAACGAGAACGTTGACGAAACCTTTCTTTTCAGACTCTCACCCAGAGGCGTCTAGGCAGTTTTCCTGCTTCAGCCGACACCTTTCGGCGCCGGCGCGACATACCTGACGTTGCTAGATCGAGTTCAAGGCAGCGTCATCAAAGAAACCGGCTAGCGTCGAATACTCGGTCGTTACTTTGTATTGCGGGAACTCATCAATGACATTCTGCGGCGCCCTGAACAGGAAGCCTGCATCCGCCTCTTCCAGCATAGAGGTATCGTTATAGGAATCCCCTGCCGCAAAAACGGTATATTTTAACTGTTTTAGCGCTTTCACTGACTCGCGCTTCGGGTCTTTCTGGCGAAGCAGATAATCTGTCACGCGACCATCATCAGATACTTCGAGCTTATGGCAAAACAACGTCGGCCAAGCCAATTGAGCCATTAAAGGCTTCGCGAATTCATAAAAAGTATCAGAGAGAATAATGACCTGAAACTTCTCTCGCAGACTGTCAAGAAACGCTCTAGCACCTGGCATCGGCGCGAGTTCTGCGATCACCGCCTGAATGGCCGCCAGGTCTAGATTATTCTCATCAAGAATCCTGAGGCGCTGCTGCATTAACTCGTCGTAGTTAGGTATATCCCGTGTCGTGGCTTTCAGGGCATCTATACCAGTCTTTTCTGCGAATTTAATCCAAATTTCGGGAACAAGGACCCCTTCAAGGTCAAGGCAAACTACTTGCATGATTTTCCTAACGAATAATAGTGGCGGCATTCTTTCAGTGAAAGGCTCCTGAATCAATCCTGAACCAAACTAAAGCTACCTAAAGCTACCTAGAGATACCTAGAGGTACCACCTACAGGTACCGCCTACAGGCACCAACTACAGATACCACCTACAGATACCAACTACAGATACCAACTACAGATAACACCTACAGGACAGGTAGCACGATATCGTCAAACAAATGATCAACATCCCGGCGAGTCTGGGCCTCGAATGCCTGGTCTATGAGCTCACGCTTCAGATGCGGCGCAAACAATTCTATAAAGTCGTACATGTATCCGCGCAGGAAGGTGCCACGTCGGCAGCCAATCATTGTGGTACTGGGCGCGAAAAGGTGACTGGCGCTTAACGCCACCAGGTCAGGATCTTGTAATTCATCGTGGGCCATATCGGCAATAATACCGATACCCAGTCCTAACCGCACATAGGTCTTGATGACATCAGCATCTGTTGCCGTAAAAACCACCTTGGGTTGCAGTCCTTCGTTCTGAAATGCTTCATCAAGTTTGCTTCGACCGGTGAACCCGAACACATAAGTCACTATCGGGTGCTCGGCAATATCTTTGAGGGTCAGCCATGTCTTCTCAGCCAGAGCGTGTCCCTTTGGCACAATGATAGATCGGTTCCAGTTATAGCAAGGCAACATCACAAGGTCACCAAACAGTTCCAGACCTTCTGTCGCGATTGCAAAATCCACTTCACCATTCGCCGCCAGTTCCGCAATTTGCAGGGGACTTCCCTGATGCATGTGCAGTGAGACCTCAGGGTACTGACCTATAAATGAAGAAATGACGTTAGGTAAAGCGTAACGCGCCTGCGTGTGGGTCGTCGCGATTGAAAGACTGCCCGTTTTCTCATCCCTGAATTCATGCGCAGCCTGTTTGATACTCTCAACTTTTCTAAGGATCTGACCTGCTTGCTCAATGATCGTATGCCCGACCGGGGTGATGTGTGTCAGGTGCTTGCCGCTACGAGCGAATATTTCTACCCCCAACTCGTCTTCAAGCAAGCGAACCTGTTTGCTGATACCGGGTTGTGAAGTGTAAAGGCTCTGGGCGGTCGCAGACACGTTAAGGCCGTGGTGAGCGACCTCCCAGATATACCTGAGTTGCTGTAATTTCATGGCGATCCTGACAACGGGCGGATTGATCACTTATACGCGGATAGAATAA
>JABIVN010000097.1 GCA_018667205.1 Gammaproteobacteria bacterium
AACGAGTACGCGACTGGCAGGAAGTACTTAAAGATAATCAAAATTTTGCGAACGGCTACCTGACCAAAATTAACGTACCAGGGGCCGGAGAAACCCTGACTGTTGGCAACTTAATAGCGCTAAGTGAAACCCCTGGCAGTGAAAAAGGTGACCCTCCTGAACTCGGCGAGGCTAACGAAGACGTGCTCAGCGGATTAGGTTTCAGTGACACGGAAATAAAAAATATCGAAAGCCACGCCACCAAAACAAGGGAATCAGTGTTGAGAGAACTGCGCGCATCAGCAGATCTTGCCACCAAATATCAAAAACCCTAAAGCAATCGTTTCGGCGTGTCAGAAGTTGATGCCAGACAGGTTCACGTCTACCCCAAAGCAGGTATCCTGTATGCTCGTTATTTTATAGCTTAGGACCCGCAATGAAAGTCGACGCTAATATATCCGCGGACATGACCAAGACCGGCAGACAGGCCGCTCATCTGGAGTCCCTGGGATACGACGGTCTAAGAATCGCCGAACTGAACCACGACCCATTCCTGCCGCTAGCGATCGCCGCCGAACATACTGACAAAGTCGAGCTATTGACCTCTGTCGCGGTGGCGTTTGCACGCAATCCGATGAGCATGGCAACCCTGGCTCACGACCTTAACGCTTTCTCACAGGGCCGAATGGTATTGGGCCTGGGCTCTCAGGTGAAACCGCACATCGAAAGGCGCTTTAGCATGCCCTGGTATAAAGCGGCACGACAGATGCGTGAATTTATAGAGGCCATGAATGCCATCTTCGACTGCTGGTATGACGGCGAGCGACTCGAGTACATAGGCGAATATTACGAACACACCTTGATGCCAGCAACTTTTACCCCTGACAACCTGGAGTTTGGCCGACCCCGGATCAATTTATCCGCTACGGGACCGCTCATGACAAAAGTGGCGGCGGAAGTTGCTGACGGCATGATCATGCATCCCTTTTCGTCGGAAAAATATATACGTGAGGTGACGCTACCGGCCATTGAAGCCGGTCTGGCCGTCAGCGGGCGGACATTGAATAACTTTCAACTGGACTATGCCCCGATTATTGCCACCGGGCCTAATGAAGAAGCCATTGATAAGGCGATTGAAGTTGCCAGGGACAGAATCGCTTTTTACGGCTCGACGGAGGCCTATCGCCCCGTTCTTGAGATCCATGGTTGGGGCGATTTACAGACCGAACTTAACTTTCTTAACAAGCGGCAGCAGAAAGAGGAGATGGCCCGACTCGTCGACGACGAGGTGTTGAACACCATTGCCTTGATCGGAACACCCACAGACGTTATTACGTCAATGAAGCAGAGGTTTGGCGATGTGATCAGCCGAACAGGATTTAGCGTGCCGTCGCTGCCGGACTCAGATCATGCCGACCTTATTGCGCAGCTCAAACAGGGCGGTTAATCCCGCCATTACGGCTGTGCGTTTCTCCACCAGCCGCCTGAATTTTCACGCGATAGGGTTCTCGAAAATGAATGTAGAGCATTACAAGCGCGCTATAACCGAGTAACAGCAGCCAACCGGTATCACCAATAAACTCCCACGAAGCATAAATCCCGTAGCCGTAGATCAGAACGGCCATTAGCGGCAGAGTCTTCATCATCAACACGGGCAATTTGAAGGGCGCCCGGCGGTAGGCCCCGGGGTTTCGCTTGGCAAGATTATAAAGAGAGAGCACAGGGAACAACCCGAAGATGGCACCTACAGCGTTACCCAGAATCGCCACGTAGTTCAACGTCATTCCCGTCAATATCGGCGTAACTCCCACGACAAAAAATACGGTTAGAAAGATATACGGGGTCCCGAACCTATTGACGACCGCAAGTTTGGCGGGCAACCAACCGTCTTCCGTCGCCATATACAGACCGCGAGTACACCATGCGAAAATAGCGTTAAGCGATGTCACCAGCGAGATCATAACGCCGCCAACAATAAAAGCGACATACACCCCAGGGGAAAAGATGACTTTGGCCGTGGTCGCCAAATTCCTGCCCTCGATCTCAGCAAGTGGCAAAACGCCCGTCGCAACAACTGCAATCAAAATGTAGAGCAAACTAACGACTAGCAGGGACAGGCCCATCACCAGCGGAATCATTTTGCCAGGGTTCTCCATCTCGTCTCCGAACTCTGAGACAAACTCAGAGCCAATCAGGCTCAGGCGCAGCAAAAATGCGGCAGCAAAAAAACCACCGAACCCATTAGGCAAAATGGTGGCCGCAGATAAATAAGGCGAGTAGTCCTTAACATGCGATAAACCGAGCCCAATATATAAGGCCAACGCTGCCAGCAGGCCAAAAACCATTATCGATTGAAACCGGGCGGCGGTTCTAATACCAAACAAGTTTGCGACAAAACACAGCACCATGACGCCCGCAGCGACCAGAATCATATTCAGACCCGGAATCAAAGCGTCGGCATATTCGGCAAAACCAATGGCGAAACTTGAAAGAATAATTTGCCCGGCAACAAGCAAGGCCAAATAGAAAAAGGACGTTTTACTGCCAAGCAGGTCTCGCACGTAGGTGTAGTTACCCCCCGTACTGGGAATCGCAGAACCAAGGGCAGCAATACATATTGTCGGTATTGCAACAATGCCAAGCGCCAACAAAAAAGCCCAGGGTGCTCCATAGCCCGTCATACCGATGCTGACGCCGGTCAGTACTACCACACCAGTACCGATTATCTGTCCTAAGGAGATACTCATCAGATCCCAGAACTTCAACTTCTTTATGACGGTTGCCTTGGCCATTGCTTACCCGTGTACTGTGTGTGTGTCCCGCTAACGCACCTTCGCCATCGCCTGGCCAAGATCTGCAATCAAGTCTTCAATGTTCTCTATACCAACAGAAAGTCGCACAATGTTGTCAGCGATGCCGGCTTTCTCACGCTCTGCCTTTGGTGTTGCACTATGCGTCATGCTGGCAGGGTG
Organism: Gammaproteobacteria bacterium; assembly: GCA_018667205.1. Taxonomy (GTDB): domain Bacteria; phylum Pseudomonadota; class Gammaproteobacteria; order Pseudomonadales; family Azotimanducaceae; genus UBA9659. The sequence goes on from JABIVN010000097.1 coordinate 2,952, forward strand.
CTGTATTAAACTATCAACGTTACCAAGACTAACGGCCAATGTCGGAATGGTCACCGCGTTTGTAAAGGTCATGCAATTTTCAACACCCCCCTTGATTTTGAATGACACCATACCGCCGAACCCATTCACCATTTGTCGTTTCGCGAGTTCGTGAAAGGGGTTGTCTGGCAAACCTGGATATAACACCGCCTCAATCTGCGGCTGGTCTTGTAACCAGAACGCAATCGCAAGCGCATTCTCGGCATGCTTGTGCATTCTGATTTCGAAGGTTTTAAGTCCAACGTTAATAAGTGACGTATCTGTAGGGCTTGGCGCAACACCTAACATTTTGTACGTCAAACCGACCCCCTCGCCACCGGGCGCCATATAGTCGAGATGGGTGCTGACAATCGCACCCCCAATCACCTGGCCATGACCACTGATGTACTTTGATGTCGAATGGAGCACCACGTCACATCCAAAGGTTAAAGGGCGTTGGTGATAGGGCGTGGCAAAGGTGTTGTCGACCACAACCCAAATATCATGCGCGTGTGCGACTTCAACTAAATGACTCAAATCTATGATTTCAATATTGGGATTCGACGGCGTTTCAAGAAATATCATCTTTGCATCGGTATTGTCTGCGATGACTTTGGCCAGGCTCTCTGGGCCAACATCTGAAAACCACACAACCTCAATACCCAGGCGAGGAGCAAACTGATACCACCATTTGAAACTGTTGCCATACAACCCCCGGTGGACAATGGCTTTATCGCCCGCGCCCATTTTGGCCAGTACCGCAACAGATGTTGCGGCCATCCCCGAGGAGGTGACCTTACCCATCACAAGGTCAGTTGGCTCTACACTGGGATTGGACCTGATCAGATCAATACCCTCCATGTAAGCTATTTTATTGGCCAGGTGGTCCATGTTCGGATTGCTGGTTCGTGTATACGCGTAGGCTTTTTTCCTGCCTGCGAAAACTTCTCCTGCCTCTTCGACGGTATCAAACCCAAAAGTCGAGGTCTGATATATCGGCATCAAATGTGCGTGCTTGTCATGACCACCCTCACCCACGTGATTAACAATGGTGCTCATACCATGCTCTGGTTTTACTTTTCTCGTCGTCATGAAATGTTTCTCTTGGCTAAGCTTCACACATTAAATTTCGTATAGTTTTTTATAAATTTTTGCTACAGGGGGTACTACTAACGTTAACAGCTGTCACAGCACCGCGCTCTAAAGCCTCTTTTATAATAAGAGCGGGGGAGTACATTCTTCATCCGTCGTATGGCGAAGAACATCTATCAT
>JABIVN010000098.1 GCA_018667205.1 Gammaproteobacteria bacterium
AATTTCACCAACGTCAACTGGTAGTCAGCGACGGTTTTTCCAAAAACCTTTCTATCCTGCGCGTAATTTAACCCCGTTTCAAACGCAGCCTGCATCACGCCGCAGGCTCTGGCGGCAGTCTGGATACGACCACCCGTGAAGCCCCGCATCGTGAAATAGAAGCCCTTACCTAAGCCTTTTTCTTCGCCGATCATATGCGTAGCGGGCACAAAAAAATTATCAAAGAAAAGGTTAAAGGAATGCATACCCCGGTATCCCAGCGTCGGAATGGAACTGCCTGACAGCTTGCCTCCAGCGTCTTGCGAAACCTCAAACGATTCACCGTCATATTCGGGCTTTTCAACCATGAAAAGGCTTAAGCCACGATGCCCTGCAGAGAGATCTGGGTCAGTCCTTGCAAGGGTAAGCAGCACGCCGGATTTACCCGCAAATGTGCTCCAGGCCTTCGCGCCATTTAATACCCAACCACCATCGACCTGGGTTGCTTTGAGTTTCATAGACGCGACATCCGAACCATAGTCTGGCTCGGTAATAGCAATGGCACAAAGCGGCCGCCCTTCGGCAATTTTTGGCAACCAATGCTGCTTCTGTTCTTCTGTTCCCCCTTCAATCAAGGCTCTCGCCATAATCTCAGGACGGGTGATAAGGCTGCCTGCCCCACCTAATGATCCTCTTGAAAGCTCTTCGGTCACGACGATCATCCCCAGGTTGTCTTCCTGGTCGTCTGGCAACAGACCTCCGTATCTTTGGGGAACACTAAGGCCAAAGCAGCCCAACTCCCTGACGCCATCCAGGATCTCGTCGGGGATAATTGTGTTTTCCCCGTGTATCCGCGCTGCCAGCGGCTTCACAACATCTTCGGCAAACTGGCGAAAAGTATCGCCCATCAATAGCTTTTCTTCGTCCAGCCCTCGATCACCAAGGTCGCCCTGGCGCTCGACAATGCGCTTACCCAGGGCTTGCAGGCCGGAAGCGGACAAGAGATCACCACAGACATCAAGGTCAATCTTTTCAAGGTCAGCACTAACCAAGCCATAATCACCCGGGAAGCGGGCAAAACGCTGCCGTATATTATGTAAGGTTTCTGCAGCAAACGTAGACGCTAGCTGGTTTTCGATTTCACCCTTTTCATGGGCATATTCCAGGTAATTCCGCGCGCATTGGAGTTCGGCTGTACTAACTGCGAGATCAGAAGTAGCCTGCTGATGACTGTCGAGCATATCGACATTCATTTTTCCGTCACGATCACAATGCCTTCGTATGTGGGAAAGTCCGGTTGCGATACAGGCCTCGGTTTCGTCCAGCGCTGCCTTTAAATTATTCATTAGTCTGCCCTTAATCTGTTTTCAACTATTTTTTGGAAAGACCTGCCATGCAGTTCTTTTAATGTAATACCCGTCGCTAAAGCTTCATTCTCACTCAAAGCGCCACAACTTATACCATTGACAAAAAAGTTAAGTAGCCCCTGCGCAGAGGCGGCATCATCAAATGTATTGCCCACCATCGACGCCTGCGCTGCCTGTTCAATAAAGGTGCTTAAACGTGCCTTGGCATCTTCAAGCCCCTCCAGAAAAAAATAATAAAACGCTGCATACCGAATGGGCAGCTGCGCGGGGTTCAGATCCCATCCCTGGTAAAACCCGAGACGCAGGCTATGAAGAATGTTTTTAAAATGTTCGCGCCATGCTCGTTGGACAACTTCAACGTTTTCAGTTTTCTGCTTATCAGTAAGGTCTGCCCCTTTGTTAGGCGGGATTGGCATGATGTTGGTAATGCCGTCACAGATACTAACAGCTGTGCCGGTCAAGCTGACCTGCATCATCTGTCTGGCGAAATCTGCTGAGGGGTGTCGATGATTCTGATGGTGCGAAGCGATGTTGCAACTGGCGGTATAATCAAAGGTTCCAAGAATCGCAGAAGTAACCCGCCCCTTCCCTGCATCAATAAGCGCCGGTATACCATTAACGCCCTCCAGGGTAATAATTGACTGGATTGTTTCGATCATCAGTTCAATCTTGATGTGTCCCACAGGAAATGCGCATCGCCCTTCGAGTAGCTCCACGCAGGTTAAGAGAGCACTGACCTGTTCCGGGCTGGTGACTTTAGGTAGAGTGATAAAGAATGGGTCCGGTAGTACAGCACCCTGTTCTGCAAATGTAGACAAGAAAAGATCAAGCGTCCGAATAGACCTTCGCTTGGTCTCTTCTGTTAACGACTTTATGCGGATACCTATGAATGGCGGCAATAGTCTATTTTTGACCCCTTCAGCAAGCTCCTCCGCGGCAGAAATCGCATGTCCATCTTCCTCTTCATCTGCTCGAGCCCTGTACCCATCCTCAAAGTCCAGCCGCTGATCTTCGATGGCCTCCGTCGCCAACTTATGTGTGACACGTTGATATACGGTCGCCAAAATCCCTTCAGGTGTATGGTTAACCTGCCCTTTAAGTGCAGCAGCGAGCGCATCAATGGCTTCTTCCTTTAATGGCAGGGACCCAGCTCCAGGTAATTCCAGCGCTCGGGCAAACTCGGCGAAATTGGGCGCATAGGCTTTTAGATGCTTCAAGGCCAAACCGCCAAGCTTGTTTGGTGTTTCCTTTTTGAACAGGTGCGCACCGCCATACAAAGTATGTATTGGTAACCGATCCGGCCTAATCCCCGGGTAGCGCTCACTGAATGCCTTATTAGCAACCTCAAGATTGCCGTAAACGACCGCGAGGTCTGATTCCTTCAAGCGGGTTTTCAAGTCTGATTTACCAAATTTTTCAAACCGGGAATAGTAAACCAATTTTGACCAAAATTGTGGCGTTTCGCGACTAATGTCAATGTAATTGATATTGGAATTAGGTACAGTTGGCAGCCTCTAAAAACGGTGACAAGTCGTGACAACAGCTCCTTCAATCCAGGCCGTAAAGGATTACTTTCTAAACCTGCAGGCATCCATCTGCAAGACGTTGGAAGAAATCGATGGTGATGCAATATTCAGCGTCGAGAACATCGAAACCAATGGTGGTGGTCTATCCCGGCCAAGGGTCATCGACAATGGCCCTCACATTGAGCGAGGCGCCGTTCAGTTTACTCACTCAGTCGGAGATTCTCTGCCGCCAGCCGCTAGTGGCAGAAACCCGCACTTGGCAGGTCGAGGTTTTCAGGCTGCCGCTATTTCAATGATCATGCACCCACGAAACCCCTACGCGCCAACTTTTCATGCGAATCTTCGGTTTTTCCTGATCGATAATGAACATTGGCATTTTGGCGGAGGTTTTGACCTGACGCCCTACTACCCGTTTGCTGAGGATGTCTTGCATTGGCACAGGGTCGCTGAAAGCGCCTGCGCGCCGTTCAGTCCCGACCTGTATAGCCGGTTAAAAAAATGGTGTGATGAATACTTTTACTTGAGCCACCGACAGGAACCCCGAGGGGTTGGCGGCTTGTTCTTCGACGACTGGCGCGAGGGTGGATTTGAAGCAAGTTTCGACCTAACTCGAAGTATAGGGGATCGCATCCTGGACGCTTATGTCCCAATACTTGAACGCAGGAAAGACACTGCCTACGGCGAACGGGAAACTGAATTTCAATTATACAGGCGCGGCCGCTACGCAGAGTTTAACCTTGCGATTGATCGTGGGACACGTTACGGAATACAGTCAGGCAGAAGAATTGAGTCGGTGTTGGCCAGCATGCCACCTCGGGCAATTTGGAAGTATAACTGGCAGCCCGAAGCGGGCTCCCCTGAAGCGGTTCTCTACGACGAGTATCTAAAATCTCGCGACTGGTTATCTGAATTAGCCTAAGATACGGAGTGTCTACCTGGAAAAAATTGTTGCATGAAAATCGTTTCAAAGCTGCCTGAAGTCGGCACCACCATATTCAGCATCATGTCCAGCATGGCGGCACAATACGATGCGATAAATCTCTCCCAGGGTTACCCTGATTTTGATGTCCCATCTGAACTGGCTGAACGCCTGAACCATTACACTGTTTCAGGCTATAACCAGTATCCTCCAATGCATGGCGTTGCCTATTTACGAGAGCAGATTGCAAGGAAAGTGAATGAGCTTTACGCGGTCTCAGCGAATGTAGATTCAGAAATCACCATCACTTCCGGCGCCACTGAGGCGCTCTTTGTGGCGATTCAAACCTTGGTTGGCAATGGCGATGAAGTGATTGTGTTCGATCCTGCTTTCGACAGTTACGACCCAGCGATTAGACTCGCCGGTGGTAAAACAATCCATATTCCGTTGTCGGGTAACAGCTTCAGCATCGACTGGGAGCGAGTCCGCGAAAGCATTACCCCGCGAACTAAAGCCATCATCATAAATTCGCCACATAACCCAACTGGGTCCGTGATCTCGAGAGTAGATTTGGACCAGCTAGCCGAACTGGCGTCTAACAATGATCTTGTCGTTATTTCGGACGAAGTTTATGAACATATGGTGTTTGATGGCCAACAACACAACACCGTCGCAGCGCACCCGGGTCTTCGTGACCGATCGTTTGTCATTTCGTCTTTTGGTAAAACCTATCATGCCACTGGCTGGAAGGTGGGTTACTGCATCGCCGCACCAGCGCTGACCATCGAATTTAGAAAAATTCATCAATTCGTGACATTTACGACCCACACGCCAACGCAGTGGGCGATTGCCGATTACATGGATCACCACCCCGAGCATCACCGGGGTCTTCCTGCTTTTTACCAGGAAAAACGAGACCTGTTTTCCCAGGCGCTTAAAGAGATTGGTTTTGGCCTTGTGCCAAGCCGTGGAACCTATTTTCAGGTGGTCACCTACGATGCGCTTTCCGACCTTCCCGATATCGAGTTTGTAAAAGTGTTAACTCAAAAAGTGGGCGTCGCAGCGATACCCGTCTCAGTGTTTTGTGACGCTCCGGCGGAACTCAGTTTGGTAAGGTTTTGTTTCGCGAAGAAAAACGACACCCTTTTGGAAGCTGCCCATCGCCTCGAAAGCCATTTCTCATGACCGACTTCCATCTGATACAGAGTGATCTGACCTGGGAGGACATCGACGTAAACCTTAAGCATCTGGAACGGCAGATCAGTAGTATCCATTCAGGTGCCATTATACTGCCTGAAATGTTCTCCACAGGGTTCTCCATGAACTCAGCGAAACTGGCGGAAAGCATGATGGGGAAAACCGTGACCTGGTTAAAGGAGCAGGCAAGGCTTAAACAGGTTTACATCTGTGGAAGTATTATCATCGAAGAAAATGGCCGTTATTTTAACCGGTTTCTCTGGGTGTCTCCTAACGGCGTGGTGACCGCTTATGACAAACGCCATCTGTTCAGAATGGCCGGCGAACATAACCACTATTCCGCAGGTTCAGACCGGGTGCAGCTACGTATCAATGATATACAGTTACGACCACAGGTTTGTTACGATCTTAGATTCCCCGCATGGAGCAGAAACACTACCGGCTATGATGTCTTGTTGTATGTCGCAAATTGGCCAGCCGCCAGGCGGGCGCATTGGATGACTCTGCTCCAGGCGCGCGCAATTGAAAACCTGGCCTATGTCATTGCGGTAAACAGGGTGGGCAAAGACGGTAACGAGCTAGTCTATGCAGGCGACTCGTGCGTCATTGATCCGTGGGGTAATTATTTGCTCAAGATGGATGCCGAGGAAGGAATAGGTTCCGTAAAGTTGGACCTGGGTTCGTTGCGAGAGTATCGCGAAGCTTTTCCTGCACATCTCGATGCAGATGTTCTGGAGATCAAAACTTAAGCAAGACCTTAAAGCTCGCCCTCGCGCGCAGTAAAGCTACGTGCAAGCAAACATAGAAGGCTCTTTTTTACCTTAGGTTCTTCTAGCTTAGGTTCTTTTACCGATTCTGGATCACGCATATAGCCGACGCACACGCTTATTAGCGCTGGTCGAGGACATAATGTGAGGACATAGTGTGAGCACATAGTGTGAGCAGACAGTGCCAGAACTGTCAGGGATATCACCTTAGATGCAGCACCACGTCGCTTGGCCGCTTCTAGAGACAGGATTACATCATCAGCAATGCCGACGCTGAGCGTCGAAAACGAGCTATTTGATCGGCTTATAGAGGCCAAGTGTGTTGGGTTAAGCCATTAATGGCATCTTTCGGACGACATTTCTCCTATAATCTCCAGCAAGCATTCATTGTTCTGGCCACATTAGCGCCTATACTCACTCACTTTGCTTAGGTTCTATCGCTGTGCTCTACAACCTCGGACAATACCTCGCGGACTTTGCCGGTCCATTCCGGCTTCTTGTTTCGTACATCTTCCTTGCTGGACTTGGTACTGCGCTGGGTGCTTTTCTGACCTGGTGGCTACTGCCGCGCTACTGGCACCTCCTACCGCGTGACAAGGGTCGTGAATATGCGATAGATGCGGAAAAAAGTATCGGCAAACCCATTTCAGCAGGACTCTTCTTCATACCGATTTTTGTGATTTTATGCATCTTGGTGGTACCTTTTGACTGGCAATTCATAGGCATTCTTGCGTGTATCACCGCGGCGATGATCGTGGGGTTTTTGGACGACCGGTCAGATGGGGGCTGGAGCGAGTACAGATTGGGTGCTATTGACCTAATCATCGCGGTTGTTGCCTCAATGGTGATCTGTGAGTTGGAGCCTTTTACGCTCTGGTTACCACTCTATAAAGATGCCATTATCCTTAGTCCCCTGTTGTTTATTCCGGGCGCAACGATCCTTATCTGGGTCTCCATCAACGCAACCAACTGCACTGACGGCGTTGATGGCCTTTCTGCTAGTCTTTCCTGTATGGGACTAGTGTTTCTTGGCGCTATTCTTTACGGCATCGTCGGGCACGAATTAATCGCCTCTTATCTGCTAGTACCGCACTACGAACAGGGTGCTGATTGGGCCATCATGGCATTTGTGATGATCGGATGCCTGTCAGGATACTTATGGCATAACAGTTACCCCAGTGCCGTTCTGATGGGCGATGCTGGCTCCAGGCCAATTGGCTTGTTACTTGGCGTGTTAGTGCTTGCCTGTGGCAACCCATTTCTCATTCTAGTCGTCGCATTTATGGTTTTGGTCAATGGTGCGACAGGCATACTCAAGGTTGCCCTGCTTCGATTCTTGAAGGTTGGGATTTTTGGTCAAGTTCGATATCCACTGCACGACCATGTGCGCCACAACATGGGCTGGTCTAACACCCAGGTCCTGATCAGGTTTATGCTCCTTCAAGCAGTTGGTACACCAATACTGCTAGTCTTGCTGCTAAAAGTCAGGTAATTCAGAAGGTTATTAGGCTATTTTAATTTACTTTCTCTGCACTTTCCGCGAATATGATAGGCTCAACACATGGACATTAACGCAAGATACATTTCCTTTAGAACCTTTCGGCGATCCGGTTTAGCCGTTGATACGCCTGTCTGGTTTGCATCCGTTGACCCTGATAGCCACTACCTATTCAGCGCCGCTGACGCCGGTAAAGTAAAACGGGTAAAGAATAGCTCCACAGCCCAAATGGCCACCTGTGACATGAGGGGAGGTAACCTTGGGCCATGGCATAAATGTCACGCCTACGTGGTTTTAGATGACGCTGAAACTAATATTGCCTATGCATTGCTTACCAGGAAGTATGGTTGGCAAATGCGACTCACGGACTTTTTCTCAAGGTTATCCGGTCGAATCGGCAAGCGTACCGTTATCCGATTAGAATCCGGCCAATAAAACCGCAGGGGCTAAGCGCCTAGAGCCCCGCTGTCAGAGCCCCGCTCTCAGAGCCCCGCTCTCAGAGTCCCTATTAAACCTGTCACCGATCACGCGTCATTTAATCCCACCGCTGGGTTTTGTACCTTAGTTAGCATAAAACCGCGCAAGTGCGCGCCGCAAAAGATTCAGGGTGCCAGGTTCTAGCAAGCTTATCTTGCTAGACAAGCGTACCCGTTAACCTTCAGGGGTGATCAAAGAAGCTCGAGGCTTTTTTGTCGGCAGGAACGCAAATAGAGGTTGCTGCGTAAGGCGTCACTATCGAACACTGGGAAATCTCTATAAAGTATCGCCATCCTTATCTTGCATTCTTAAAACATGGCGACTTATCTGATCGGCGACTTACACGGACACTATATCGAGTTCGAGCGACTGTTAATCGGTGCAGGCCTTTGCAACAAGGACCTCACATGGAGTGGTGGAGGTGACCACCTTTGGTTGATGGGCGACTTCTTTGACAGAGGCGCTTCCGGCATTAAATGCCTCGAACTCACCATGCGCTTGCAGCAAGAGGCACAAGCTGACGGCGGCGACGTTCAATCGTTACTCGGCAATCATGAGTTAATGATTCTTTGCGCTTATCAATTTAAGGAAAGAATGACTCGCAGTGGCGATAGCGTGTTTGATCAGTGGCTGAGATGGGGTGGAATCGAGGCAGACTTTGAAGGCTTTACTGATGAACATGCTGCCTGGCTACGTAAGTTGCCCGCAATGGCCCTTGTGGGCAACGCTCTACTGATTCACGCCGATGCGCTGATATATGTCAACTATGGCATGACCATTGAGCGCGTCAATCAAGGTTTTTTCGATTTAATGGCATCGAGCGATCTAGCAGCTTGGGAAGTAGCGCTCTCCGCCTTCAGCGAACATATGGCGTTTGCATCCCTGGAACTTACTGGCCGCCAGCGCGCAGAGCAGTTGCTGTCGCTTTTCGGTGGTGAACTGTTGGTACACGGACACACCCCGATCCCACAGGCAAGGCAGATTAACGCAGAAAATGTTGTTGAAGCCTGGCGCTACGCGGGTGATCGGTGTCTTAATGTTGATGGCGGAATTTACATGGGTAGTCCAGGCTTCGTGCACAGACTTCACTAAGCGTCGTTAATCAGGGCAGTCAGCAGGTGATCCTCCCAGCGCCCATTAATCTTTAAATACTTTCGCGCAAGCCCTTCCTTTTCGAACCCAAGACGATTCAGTAAACCTCCGCTTCGCTCGTTATGGGGAAGGTATCCCGCCATAATTCTATGTAGGCCGAGTTCCTGGAACATATACGCATTGGTCAGCGAGAGGGCTTCAAACATGATGCCTTTGCTTTGGTGTTTCTCAGCCAGAGCATAGCCAAGCTGGCATGACTGAAAAGTACCACGGACAATATTGGAGTAGTTACAGACACCTAGTACTTCATCTTCGTTTGGTGACAACACCACGAAACAGGCGCTCGTGCCCTCCCTGAAGTCTCTTAGTGTCAGCCTGAGTTGAACTTGCCAAAAACCTTCGGTGAAAAAAACAGGCTGTCGCAGCGGTTCCCACTGCTCGAGATGAGCACGGTTTTCAACCCGAAAGCGCACCATAAGGTCTGTTTCATGCGGTTCGAGGAGCCTCACATGAAGCCTGTCAGTGCAAAGCCTGGGAAGCCTTTGTCTGTTCAACCTCATGGGTGGCTAGACAACTGAATTACCGCACCAAACTTAAGGTAGAGCGAACAGCCCTGGCTTATTATTCTGACGCTATCCCCATCCGGAAATCTAAACCAGTCATACTGGCCCAGGTCAGCACCATTAACCTTGACGTTTCCTGCCAGCACAAAGCCTTCACAACCACCTTCACATTTTCTGGTTATTACCTGCCCTTCGTCGAGTTGCGCGACAATGGTTTTTTCAATCACATTGCTGTGTAGCATTTTGGCGTTTACGCCATCGATTTCTGCGGTCTTAAGAGAATCCAACGCGAGCCTTACCGGTTGTAAATCAGGATACTGCCTGAGCTTCACCAGCAACCGGCAGCCTGCTTTTGAATATGGTGCGTGAGTAAAACCCTCGGGGTTAAGCAAATAGGAGCCTTTTGGCCAATCGCCTGTTTCGTCGCTGAAAATGCCTTTGAGTACTAATATTTCTTCACCGCCCGGATGAGCGTGAGCCGGAAAGCTTGCGCCGGGATTATATTGGACTAACGATGTCACCTGCCCGGTTTCCGCTTCACCAACCAGATGAAACCGCTTGCGGCTAACCGTGGCAGAGGGTGAGGTTTGCCAATCCATCGTGCCCGCGTAAACCACCGCGGCGATCGACATATTTGAATTCAACATTCGAAAGCCTAATCCAAGCCAAGTTTGTGGCGAATGGACAGCAGGTCCTCGAACGTGACGTCAGGGCCAAGGTCGACGGCTTCACCAACGTCCAAACGAATTCGAGAGAAGCGTCCATCTGCGGCCTGAAGAATAACGCCTTGGGGGGCTTGTTCTGAACAGAGGTACAACACAGCGGGGCTTACCTGCTCTGGTCGACCTCGGCGGCTAGTGTCGTGCAGACTTTCCGTCATTCTAGTGATCGCACCGGGCGCTAGCGTGTTTACCTTGATGCCTTTGCTCGCACCTTCCAGTGCCAATACGTTCATTAGCCCGATCAAGCCCATCTTTGCCGACGCATAGTTGGATTGACCAAAGTGACCGAATATTCCTGACCCTGAACTGGTAAAAACAACTCTTCCCCAATTGTTTTCGCGCATGATCGGCCAAGCTGCTTTCGTGACCAATACGGAGCCCATAAGGTGCACGTCCAACACTTCCCTGAAGTTTTCAATCGTTACATTGGTGAAGGTCTTGTCGCGCAGAATACCGGCATTGTTCACCAGAATATCGACACGACCGCAGTTCTTCACCGCGGTATGGATTATTGCCGCGGCGCCTTCCGGCGTTGTCACCGAATCAGTGTTAGCGTAGGCCTCGCCGCCGAATTTCCTGATTTCATCAACGACGGTCTGGGCGGTTGTTCCACTGCCTGTTCCATCAACAGCGCCCCCTAGGTCATTGACAATAACGCGCGCGCCACGCCGGGCGAACTCGATGGCATGAGAACGCCCAAGCCCTCGCCCTGCCCCTGTCACGACCACGACCTTCGATGCGAACGAAGTGTCACTGATGGAAGTACTCATGCTGCCTCATTATTAGTATTTTTGGAGGTACGACGGCAAGAGTAGCGGTTTCACTCGGCCGAAACAAACTGCTATCTTGCAGCTTTAAGCTCGAGGGTGTTACCGTCAGGGTCAGTAACGTAAATCGACAAGCCGTAGCCATCGGCGCCATATCGTGTTTCTACCTTGCTGCAGGGAACACCCGCAGAGACCATCAACTCAGCAATAGCTTCTGGCTCGAAAGGCGATATAGTCAGGCAAAAATGATCTAGATTCCTGGTTTCCTGAATGACATCAAAGTTCCCTGCCAATTTGCCACCAATAGGAACCAAATCTATTAACTGCCTTCCCGCACGAAGCTGGTAAAGGCCTAGATCAGGTAACTCACGCTCCATTACGCAACCAAGTAACTCTTCGTAGAATTTACGCGCCTTCGTCAGGTCTCTAACCCGTAGCACCAAATGATCGATGCCTTCGATATCGAAAGGTCTCATATGGGTCTTGCCGCCGCTCGAACAAGAATGAGATAGGGCACATCCGTTGAGTGTTCGAAAAATTCACTTTTTATTTCAAAATCAAAATTTTCATACAGTTTCAACGCTCGCTGATTAAACTTTGCAACGGTCAAGCGAAGGAACTCCGGGCTGAGCGAATCAAGCGCAAAACCTAAAATTGCGCCAAAAAAAGCTGCCCCTTGACCCTGCCCCGTGGACGCTGGCCGCATTCCTACGCCGATATCTAAAGCTTCGTCACCATAGTCACCGCCCAGCACCTGTCCATCAGAACCAAACGAGCAAAAACCAATCATGGTCCCGCGGGCATCAATGACTGCGTGAAAATTTAACGCTGGATTCAGGAACTGTTTGACGTAATGGTCATGATAAGCGTCGACCGATGGGTTATAAAAATCATAGGGAAACGGGTATTCCCAGCTCAGAATGTCCCTTGCCTGGTGCTCTTCCAAAGGCCTTACCCGATAGTTATCATCTGACACTGGCATACTATGCACGCAACTTTGTTTAGTCGATAAATAATCGCGCGTTGGCGCCGTTAGTGCAAATTATGTGGTGAACTCGACTAGCTTGAATGGCGCTGTTACCACGACCGAAAACATTGTAAAAAGGCGATCGTCATCCGAACCAAAATACTAAGCATAACGTTGATGCTCATCCTCTGCTTATCTGGCAGAGATTTATGGGCTGCAGAATGGCGATGGGCAAATGATCTTCCCCTGGGTGCCCCGCTTCCCGAGTTTAGTGTTGTTGATGCCAGCAGCTCGGTTATCCCGGTTCAAAGCCTGTATGGTAAGAGAGGACTTCTGTTGTATTTCAATCGCAGTACAGAATGGTGACCTTACTGCATCAGACAGCTCGTTGAGCTGTCAAAGCATGGCCCCGAGTTACAGGGGAAAGGCGTTAATGTCGCTGCGATTTTATATGACTCACCTGCAACACTTAAACGCTTTTCGGAAAAATACGGGATTAGCTTTCCTGTCCTAAGTGACCCAGATTCATCGGCCATCATCCAGCTGGGGTTGCTCAACCCTAATTACGATCCATCAAGCAAATATTATGGCGTACCTTACCCTGGCGTGTTTTTGGTTGACTCAAAGGGCATCATCGTCGGCAAGTTTGCAGAACAGAGCTATCGTGATCGGCCGCTCATGGAACATCTGATTCGCGCGGTCAATGAACTCGATTGAAGCTTTGCTGATCACTTTTGGTGATCTGGCGTGGGGACCCTGGTTACTGATTTTGCTGCTGGGGGGTGGGCTTTACTTCATGTTTCTGTCGCGTTTTCTTCCCTTTCGGTATCTTTCTCATAGTCTGATGCTGCTATCTGGAAAATTCGATAATCAAGGCCCCGGAGAGATCACCCATTTTCAGGCGCTGTCCAGCGCGCTCGCGGGTACCATCGGGATGGGTAATATCGCGGGTGTTGCCGTTGCTATTACCGTAGGTGGTCCCGGCGCAGTCTTTTGGATGTGGATTACGGCAGTGCTTGGTATCACCACTAAATTTTTCACCTGCACATTAAGTGTCATGTATCGGGGTGAAGACAGTGAGGGGAATATTCAAGGGGGCCCGATGTACGTTATTACAGAAGGCTTAGGCAAAAGGTATAGATGGCTCGCCGTGTTTTTCTGTATCGCCGGTGTTATTGGCTGCCTACCGATGTTTCAAACCAACCAGCTAGTCCAGGCGATTCGCGAATTGATCTTCATTGAGCAGGGTTGGATCAGGCAGGATCAGGTAACAGAATTCAATCTCATCGCCGGCCTCGTTCTTGCCGTTATCGTGGCAACGGTAATATTCGGGGGGCTCTCACGAATTTCCAAGGTTGTCTCGCGGCTCGTGCCCGTAATGTCGTTACTGTATGTCAGCGTCGCGTTCTACATTCTCTTGATGAATTGGACCGAAGTGCCGCATTATTTGATGCTGATCCTGACAGACGCTTTTACAGGGACGGCCGCGGCAGGTGGCGCAATTGGAACCGTCATTGCAACGGGGGTCAGAAGGGGGGCATTTTCAAACGAAGCAGGTATCGGTACTGAAGCGATGGCACATGGCGCCGTCAGGACCAGTGAGCCTGTCAGCGAGGGCCTGGTTGCCATGCTGGGTCCCATCATAGATACCCTGGTTATTTGCACCGCGACAGCGCTGCTGATTCTCATGACGGGCGCTTGGCAAGCCACTGACGCTAGTGGCGTTACCATCACGAGCATCGCTTTTGAAACTGCACTGCCAGGTTACGGCTCATTTCTGTTAATCGTGTGCATCTTTTTCTTCAGTATCACGACGATTTTTAGCTATTCTTATTATGGATCAAAATGCCTTAGCTTCCTGATAGGCGCCGAGAGACGTCATTATTACAACTACCTGGTTATCCTTATGACAGTCGTTGCCAGTATGCTTTCTCTGGATGCCATGGTGGGGCTTATCGATGGCGCGTTTGCGCTGATGGCAATACCGACAAT
>JABIVN010000099.1 GCA_018667205.1 Gammaproteobacteria bacterium
CCTGAATAGAAGCCTCACGTCGTTCCGCGGTTACAATCACTTCCTCGATTTGCCGACCCGATTCCTCGGCAAAAACGGATGTGCTCATCATCGTCAATGAACCCATCACAGATACTGTGGTCAGGAGCGCAAGTCGCCCCCCCATTGCTAATCTAGTCATTTATTTTCCCCATGACATTATAAGTCGCGCCACCTTCTCTGGGGTGGCTCACGGTGCAGGAGAATATTCAAAACCTAAAGATTTTAAGGTGTGATACGGCATCCAAAACCCTGCCGTAGCATTCAAGCATCTGGGTAATCTAAAACATATGTCTATGAACCAAATTTATAACTGTCCATATTTTGTCAACATCGAAGTTACAACAAAACGACTGACCTGCGTGGGGAGGATCGAACGAACAAACGACCTTGCTAAGGTTTCTCAACAGGACTCGCGCACCACAAACTCGGCGACCCGACCATCCACAATATCATCCACAAGGCCATTCACAAGGCCATCCACCAGAGCGAGTCTGGTCAAAGATCTTCATGCCGACATAATGGGTGCCTTTGGTCGGGCGGATCAGCGTCAATATGACCAAGCTAACAGACGACAACGGTTTTAACCTGGCATAGGACGAAGAGGATTTCGGCCGTCCCAGTTTTTGGCGGCATCTTCGACCAAATGAGCAACGTCGTTGAAGACATTCGAATTTTCCCAGACTTCCGTAAAGTGCCCAACATGTTTTCTGGTATCAAAGTAAGCCAGTTCTGCGCGGCTGACGGTGCAAGAGAACGCTTCCTCACAACCTTGCTCCAGGAACGTCGCTTTAGCCAGTTCGAAGCTAACCGGCATAATACCGAAATGATGCAGCCCTACGTGTCCAGCAGCATTGGTTTCGTTGTAAATTGAAGGCGCATCGTTATGCTGGTAAATAAGCTCAATCTGCATGTCGCCGCTATTACCCAGCGCAATATCAACATCAACGGCGCAGGGTTGACCACGATAGATTTGTTCTCTAAGCGCACAATGCTTAATGATAAAGAAAGGTCCGGCCCCGACCACATCCACCCAGTATTTTATGGCTTCTTCTAAATTGCTAACGACATAGCCAAGCTGTCGAATCGTGTTCAGGGGTTGCATTGCAGGTCCTTTAGTTAGTTACATTATGGGCACTCTCATGGGTACTCTCATGGGTACTATACGCTCGACACTCTGCAGGCCGCGCTGGCAGCTGAGTGCCTGACTTTCTGCACGACGACTTAGGCTTACGACATTAGAGCGACTAAACTTAAAATACTAACTTTCACTCAAGATCGCAGCGCGAACCCGGCGATGCTCTGCGCGTGAAAGATCGTAAAAACTTGCGGCAACTACAGTGACGCCGATCATGATCAGAACGCCAGGGCCCATCGCCATAGCGAGGGTCCGCAAGGACTCTGGATTAATCGTCTCCACCGTTGCATTGCGCTGAATGCCTGCCAAATCTACTACAACGCCGGAGATAACGATCCCAAAACCACCAATTGCCTTCGCCGCGAACGAAGAAGCCGCAAAATAGATGCCTTCGCTTCTGCTGCCGTGTTTTTCCTCATGCTGGTCGGTAATATCTGCGATCATCGAACCTATCATCACTGTCAAAACGCCAATACCCATGCTGCAAATAGCGTTAGACGTCATCACCAGATAAAACAACAAGGGGTCTCCTGGTTTCGGGAAGAGCCCCAACAGGCTAAGGATAATAGGCAATGTATTCCAGACCGCATACCAGATCAGCCCTCCCATTAACAACGTCTTCTTTTCCTGAAAAACTCGCCCCAATGGCGCCGTCAGTCCAGCACCTATAAAACTACCTAGGACAGAAGCTGGAAAACTAAGCCCAATCAACTCCAGGCTGAATTGAAAGTAAAGAGTGCCTAAATATATCGACAAGGCCGACACCATACCCATCGTCATACCAAAAAGCACCGCGGTTAGAACAACCGCCTTAAACGATCGCAACCCAAAAGCCATGGTGGCCTCACGCATGACCTGCTGAAAACTAAAACGATGTCCGTTGGGATTCGCCTGTGGTAGGTACGGAATATGGCTATGGGTTCCATAAGCGGTCAAAAGAACACCGGCGAAAATAATAATAGAGAACATTGCTGCGAATCTTGGATAGGCCGCTGGGTTTAATTGACCATTAGGGTAATCAGGCGTCGCGCCGAAAAATATCTGCAA
>JABIVN010000100.1 GCA_018667205.1 Gammaproteobacteria bacterium
AAACTCGCCATCGTACTTGACGTTACCGAGATCTATTTCCATTGCCCCAAGGCCTTTATCCGGTCTGGATTATGGAACATCGATAAGTATATGCCCGCAGACGAACTACCAACCCTGGGTGCGATGATCTTAGAACAGATAAACGGTGAGCCTCCTTCAAAAGCGCTGCAGACTAATATCGATGAAGCTTTAGAAAAAGATTCCAAGGAAAACCTGTACTAGCACTGCAGTGCGCCAGCCTCTTTGATGACATCCGTTGCCTCTGTCTGGACCCCCGTGTAATATTACACAATTGTGACGATTAAAGAGATGTCTGTAATATAATGAAACCCGGCAACTTTATCCTGGACCTGCTTCGCACTTATGGTCAAAAGGGCACCAGTGCGCAGAACCTGATGACCAGCTCCCGGATGTTCAACTTCAGTGACAACCTGATTCGAGTCACCCTTTCCCGACTGGTCACACGCCGCCTGATAGAGAATTTCGAACGCGGACATTACCGACTGGCTCAACTTTCTGACCCTATTACTGAATTCATTGAGGAATGGCGTATTGGAGAGTCCAGACGCAGACCCTGGGAGCCAGGTTCATTCCTGATGGCCCAGTCGGTCAAACTAACAAACAAGGAAAAGTGGCTGCTGACTTCAACCGGTTTCAAACAACTTCGAAGCGGACTCTGGCTGAGGCCAGACAATCTGCACAGAACCGGGCAGCGACTGGTTGCCTGGCTGAGTCAATTGGGCCTGTCTGAAGAGCCCATCGTTGGCGAACGCTTGATGCTTCAGCAGAAGCATTACGGCTCTCTTATTGATGACTACGACATCAATAAACTCGAGCAGGGTTATGTTGAGCTTACTGCCAAGCTTGAACACAGTGCTGATAGGCTGCAAAAGAAGCCCTTGGCTATTGCAAAGGTCGAAAGTTTTACCCTGGGCGGTGAAGGACTTCACCTGTTAGCGAAAGACCCTTACCTTCCCGCCGAACTCCAGCCCCCCCGGAATCGGGAACGCTTGTGGCAGACAATGCTGCGATACGATGATCTTGGCCGCAGTATTTGGTCACCGGAGCAAGGCAACATGCCCACATCAATCACCAGCTTTGGATAAAGGACAACATGGCAACGAACATTCGAGCGCTACTCAACTCCGAGGAACTGGCACGGGTGACCAGAAAAAATGACCTTAGGGCAGCAGGCATCGTGTTGTCAGACTGGTCCATGGTTATCGGGCTTTTTGCCCTGGCGGCAGCCTTTCCCAATCCAGTGACGATACTGTTTACCGTCCTGCTACTAGGTGGTCGGCAAATGGCCTTTGGTGTCCTTGTTCATGAAACCGGGCATCAATCATTTTTCACTTCCCGCAGGGCTAACGACTTCGTTGCCACCTGGCTGTCCGGCTACTGGGTATTTTCCGACAAAGACGCTTATATGAAAGGACACCTGATGCATCACAAGGATTGTGGAACGGTTGATGACCCCGACCTTAAAAATTTTGACGCTTACCCTGTCTCCCGCACTGGTTTCAAACGAAAAGTATTAAGAGATATCACCGGTAAGATTGGCTGGCGCAGGGTTGTTTCGATTGGTCGATCCTTTTACCGTTTTAACCAGTTGAAACCCGGTCTAAGAAAAATGCTGGTGGGCGGCGTAATCTGTAACACGACGCTTTTTTTGGCGCTGTACCTAGCAGGGTCGCCGGGCTTGTATGCACTGTGGGTAATCGCGTTTATGACCAGTCACATGCTGATTACCCGCGTACGGCAAGTCGCTGAACACGCTGCGGTGCCAGATCACCTTGACACTGACATTCGGTTGAATACCAGAACCCTGTACATCAATTGGCTAGAGGCTTTACTGGTGGCCCCGCACGGGCTTAACTTCCACCTTGAGCATCACCTAATGGCATCTGTGCCGATCTACAGGCTAAAGGAGTTGCACCATATACTGCTAGATAAGGGCTACTATGACGGGATTGAGTTTCCTGAGGGATATCTGGGTCTGTTGCGAAAGGTCACTTACGGGACATAGCTTACGGGACATAGCTTGCGGCGCCCAGGTGTGCATGGCTGATGCAACGAAAGTACACCACTTGATGCTGGTTACTAGGCTTCTTCTGACAACCCAAAAGCTGAATGTAAGGCGCGCGCCGCCAATTCTAAATATTTTTCTGCAAGGACCACTGAAATTTTAATTTCAGAAGTCGATATCATCTGAATATTAATCGACTCGTCAGCCAACACTTTAAACATGGTGCTTGCCACACCCGCATGAGAACGCATTCCAACCCCCACCAAGGACAACTTTGCTATTTTGTTGTCGCCTGAAACTTCTCTTGCATCAATACTTTTCGCAATATTTTCCAGTATCTGCTTCGCCTCCTCGTAGTCATCACGACGAACGGTAAAAGTGAAGTCTGTACTCATGTCAGCAGCGACGTTCTGAACGATCATGTCTACTTCGATGTTAGCATCGCTGATTGGACCCAGAATAGCTGAAGCAATACCGGGCACGTCTTTAACACCCAATATCGTTAACTTTGCCTCGTCACGGGTAAATGCTATCCCTGAGATGATTGGTTGCTCCATTGCTTCGTCCTCTTTCGTGATCAACGTACCAGGTTTTTCCTCAAAGCTAGACAACACTCTAAGCGGCACCTGATACTTACTGGCAAACTCTACTGCCCTGGTATGCAAAACCCGACTACCCAGGCTGGCGAGTTCCAACATCTCTTCAAACGTCATTTGTTTAAGGCAACGCGCATCTTCAACGACTCTAGGGTCAGTCGTAAAAACGCCCTCCACATCGGTATATATCTGGCACTCGTCAGCCTTCAGCACTGCCGCAAGCGCAACGGCCGTTGTATCAGAGCCACCACGACCGAGCGTTGTTATATTTCCCTTTTGATCGACACCCTGAAATCCCGCTACGACGGGAACGATACCGGCGGCAATCTTCTCCTGAAGCACCGTTTCGTCAATTTCCAGCATTCTCGCTTTGTTGTGTTCGTCGTCTGTCAGGATACTGGCCTGCCAGCCTAAGACTGATTCTGCTTTAAAACCGTGTTTAAGTAACGTCATTGCCAGCAGGGCTATCGTTACCTGCTCACCGGTGGACAGCAAAACGTCCAGTTCCCGCCGTGCATCCAACCCCTTGTAATTGACCTCATTCGCTAACGATACAAGCCGATCGGTTTCATCACCCATCGCTGAAACGACGACGACCACATCATGACCCGCGTTCCTTGAACGAATAATACGCGCAGCGATCTTTTCGATCCGTTCGACCGATGCGACAGAGCTACCACCAAATTTTTGGACAAACAGCGACATGCCGCCTTAACCCGTTTTGAAAGGGCGCCTATTTAATAGAATTTTGTCGAAAAAAACTACAATAGATTTCGGGCAAATTGCTCAACACTCGCGAGTGCAGCCGGTAGCGCGTCCGGATCAGAGCCACCAGCCCGTGCCATATCGGGACGTCCACCACCCTTACCACCGACCTGAGAGGCGATGTGATTGACCAGATTTCCTGCATGGAACCGATCTGTCAGGTCCTTGGTTACCCCGACAATCAGGCCAACTTTGCCTTCACTGACCGTTCCAAGAACAATGATTCCGCTGCCGATCTTGTTTTTTAGCTGGTCGAGAACATCTGGTAATGATTTTGGGTCGGCGCCATCCAACTGGCTGACAACAAGCTTCACGCCGCCCAGATCGATAGCCGATTCTGTGATATCCGGACCTACACCGCCAGTGGCAAGCTTTCGGTTTAGATCCGCAATCGTTTTCTCTAGTTTCTTGTTCTGGTCAATCAGCCCACTTAGTTTGTCCGCCAGATTATGGTTGTCAGCTCGAACCAGGCTGCCCGCTTGTGACAGCAGATCTTCATTGCTTTCAACCTGTGCTAACGCGGCTGAACCGGTGATGGCTTCAATTCTTCTGACACCGGAAGCAACGCCCTGCTCAGACACAACCCTGAAAATACCAATATCTCCGGTACGCGTCGCATGAGTGCCACCGCAAAGCTCCACTGAAAACCCATCGCCCATTGTGAGTACCCGAACCTCTGCGCTGTACTTTTCGTCAAAGAGTGCCATGGCACCTCTGCCTTTGGCCGATTCCAGATCCATTACTTCCGTTTCAATGGCACTGTTATTGCGTATTTCAGTATTAACGAGCCGTTCTATTTCTCGCAACTGTTCTTTGGAAACAGCTTCAAAATGAGAGAAATCGAACCGAAGGCGCTCTGCATTTACCAGTGAGCCTCGTTGATTCACATGTTCACCAAGAATCTTACGTAGGGCTGCATGCATCAAATGTGTTGCGGAGTGATTGAGTCGCGTTGCATCTCTTTTCGGGCGATCGACAACGGATTTAACTTTGTCACCCAAAGAGAGGCGTCCACTAACCGGCTTTGCTTGATGCAGGAAGGCATCACCGCTTTTGACGGTATCAGTGACGTTAAAGACCACGCCGTCCGCGATTAGTTGACCGGTATCCCCGGCTTGGCCACCCGATTCGGCATAGAAGGCTGTTTTGTCCAAAACAACCAGGGCTCCCTGGTCGTCGTTCGCCTGAGCCACCTTAGCCCCATTAACGATGATGCCGATGACAGTAGCTTCGTCTTCCAGCGACTCGTATCCAACGAACTCGGTAACATCGCTGAGCTCTAAATCACCAGTATCAGCAGAGCCAAACTGGCTCGCCGCTCGGGCCCGTTCCCGCTGGGCTTCCATTGCCCGATCAAAACCGGCCATATCCAGGGTCAGGTTACGTTCCCTGGCAATATCAGCCGTTAAATCGGTTGGGAATCCATAAGTGTCATAGAGCTTGAACACCACTTCACCCGGAATTTCCTTTTCATCAAGCTGCGAAATCGCGTCAGTAAGAATCCGCATGCCCTGATCGAGGGTCAGTTCAAACTGTTGCTCTTCTTT
>JABIVN010000101.1 GCA_018667205.1 Gammaproteobacteria bacterium
GGGGCTTTCAGGGCTACCCTCAGATTTCACTGACTTATTTTGGTGAATCAGATGACTGTGCAACTGGCGTTATCGTTGGCTTTATTTCGGAAGAAGGTGACGAGCCCCAAGAACAAAAATTTCCAAGTAAGGGTGACGCCAGAAAAGACGAAACCATTCAAACCACACTGCTAAAGGTGATCGAACGGGCAAATGCAAAAACAGTGATACAAAAAGCCGGTATTTTCATCATTGACTGATGTGCAGGGCACGCCTCAATCACTTAACCAAACAATACAAGGGAGTCTCCAATAATCAATTTCTATAGTGCACCGACCCCAAATGGCTGGAAAGTTGCCATGGCCTTAGAAGAAATGGAGATTGAATATAAGTTACAGCTTGTCGACCTGGGTAAGGGAGAGCAACACCACCCTGAGTTTTTGAAACTTAGCCCCAATGGCAGAATTCCCGCGATTCATGATGAAGATACCAACATCAGTATTTTTGAATCTGGCGCCATCCTGCTCTACTTGGCGGAAAAGTCGGGAAAGCTGATGCCTGTCGATACGCAGGGGCGCTATGAAGTGATGCAGTGGCTGATGTTCCAAATCGCTGGTATTGGCCCGATGCAGGGACAAGCGGTAGCCTTTATTCGATACTTTCCGGAAGAGGTTCCGCAGGCAATTAGTCGCTACACTAACGAGACTCGGCGACTCTACGAGGTTTTAAATCAGCAGTTGACCGACAAAGAATACCTTGCTGATCGCTACAGCATCGCTGACATTGCAAACTATTCTTGGCTGCGAAGTCACTTATGGGCGCGTGTCAGCGTAGATGGCCTAGCGCATTTACAACGCTGGATGGCCTTGATGGGGTCCAAACCGGGCATTCAAAAGGGCTGCAATGTACCGCCCTCGCCGGGCAAAGCTGATCTGGTCAAAAAAGGCGGCGCCGCCATTACAACGCAATAACTTGCATCGCCGATTGTGACATTGCGGAAAGTGACCGTGGTACCCACTAAATTTCAAAACCCAAGCCCACTTTCTAATCGCCCAGGGTCTATGCCCGCGACTCAAGCTTATGGGTTTTAGCACCCACCCTGCCATCACGTAAAATAGTTTTTTGAACTGCAAAGCCCGCCGTTAGCTGTTATAAATTCCGAATGAAATTCAATAAACTTTTTATTCTTTTAATCTTCATCGGAATATCCGGGTGTGGTGGTGGTGGTGGCAGTGGTGGTGGCAGTGGTACTGCTAATGCGTCCGCTCCTTCTAATGCGTCCGCTCCTGCTGCTACACCCGCTCCTTCATCGGCAAAACTTGAGCCAACATGGACACTTGACGCTGCAGACCCTGCAGATTTAAATCTAAATGCGAGCGATGTTGACGCTATCCTAAGCCACATTTTTACCGATCAAGCGGTGCAGTCCGCAGTATTGGTGCGGAACGGGTGGATTATTGGGGAGCGTTTTTCCACGGGTGTTGATATCGACACACTTGGGACTAGCTGGTCCGTTGCCAAAAGTTTTTACGCCGCCTTAATCGGGATTGCCATAGAGGAAGGCTGGATAAGTAGTCTGAATCAACCCGCAAGCGAATTTTTAAGCGAATGGGTCGATAGCGACAAAGAGGCTGTCACTATTCAGGATATCCTGGAAATGCGAGCGGGTTACGGCGCAAATAACGGGATTTACGATGAAACGGATCAAACAAAATTTGCGATCGATTTTCCAAAAACACGAGTTGAGGGCACGACATTTGAATACTCAAACCCGACATCCCAGCTAATAGAACCGATTATTCTAAGGGCGACGGGTTTAGATGCGCAGGCTTATCTGACTGAAAAAATTCTATCGCCGATTGGTATTGATCCAAATCTGGTGGGCATGTGGCTGGATCGGTCCGGCACAAACCCCCTCACCTACATGGGACTGGATATGACGCCATTGGACATGGCCAGGTTCGGCCTGCTTTACGCGCGCAATGGCGAATGGGACGGTAACCAAATCGTACCTGGCAGTTACGTGCAAGCAAGCCTGTCTGCACAAACTGACTTTTATGGCTTACATTGGTGGGTCTTGAATAGCGCGTTCTTTGGTGCAGAGCCCCCCATTACCATTTCCGCAGCAATGGGGTTAGACGGCCAAATGATTTATGTCTGGCCTTCAGAAGACCTTGTTCTGGTGGTACAAACACAATACGAACATAGCGCTAATCAGGGTTACGTTTTATCCAACGCCAATTTTCCTAATACGTGCACCGCGCGTAACGCCTGCCCAGGCCAACCCGGTGCAGAGGTAGCAACCTATGACCAGTTTGCGCTCATGCGCTTGTTGGCTGAACTGGTAAATTGATCTGTTGAGCTGGTAACTTGATCTGTCGAGTTCGTAGACCGATCTGCCAAACGAGCAGAGCATAGGAATCATGAAAGCTCTTTTCCCTCAACGAAAATGTACTTCCTTACGGGTTGTTTAGCAGCCTATTCACAAGCATTTGATTCACTTGATCTATCAGGTAAGCCTAGGTGCGTCTGAACGCGGGCTTCGTCGGACCTCGCGCAATCGATCCTCACCTTTCCTCCTTGTGCCTGTATGACCTGGCCCTATTGGTGGGGTCATCGCAAAACGATGACCCCGGCCTTTGACTAGCTATCTTCTATCTCAATGGCAACATCGTCAGCCGTGACTTTCACTTCAATAACAACGTCTGTGGGCAATAAATCTACAAGGGTCAACTCGCCAGGGAGTTGATCAAACGCAATATCATCGCTATCTA
>JABIVN010000102.1 GCA_018667205.1 Gammaproteobacteria bacterium
CATTAGTTCCGCTTCTTCTACCGCTCGCTGGATTGACTGAACCGTAGATTCAATATTCACCACAACGCCTTTTTTCAATCCACGTGACAAATGACTGCCGATTCCAACAATCTCGACTTCGCCTTCAACACCGATCTCTGCGACGATTGCCACCACCTTGGACGTACCAATGTCGAGGCCGACGATCATGCGACCACCTGTTGGACTAGTCATAAGCTTCGTTCCCCTGCACTTTTATTAAATTCAGTGAATTTAAATTGATTGTCTTTCTCAAAACGCACCGCAACACCATTCATATACCGTGCATCTATTCTTTCAACGAACATGGCGTCCCCTCGTTCTGCCAGCCTGACGCTCACACTGAGAAACCTTCGCATCCGCGCTTTCAGGTCTTCCTTGCCCAACAGCACCTCCACCCCGTTTTTAGTTTCTAGCGACCAGGCCCCCCGATCAGTAACGGTTAGTACTTTTATCCCTTGCCCGTAACTGTTTAGCATCTGGCTCAACTGCTGAAACTGTTTCATCACATCCTGTTCAGAACCTTCAGTGCCATACAAATGAGGCAGATCCCCACCCACCAAGATTCCGGTGCTCACCACCGAACCTTCGCTATTAATGAACCCGTTATCATTCCAGTACGCGATAACGCTTTCAGGGAAAACTTCAACCTCAATCGCATTTGGCCAATTTTTCCTAACATTCGCGTGGTGTACCCAATCCAGTTCACTCAGGGCTTGCTTAACCTGTTCAACTTCACGAGATGCTATGTCAACATCGACCAGGGACGCCTTGATACTTTCAAGCTGACGATCGTTCAGATCACCTACAATAGACATTCGGCCAACATTTGATCGATCAATCAAAGCTGTTGCCAAGGCTAGCCCCCCAACTACCAGTAAGATCCCGAAAAAAAATCCCGTAGAAGGCCGAAACATCATAGTACCCTCCGGCTTTTCCAACGCTCTGTTAGCGTTCGCGCAAGCTTTGCCGTTTCCCCTGCCCCCTGAGTCATTAGAAGGTCGCCTGGCGTAAGAATTCGTTCGAGTGCTTCTGGCACCTGATCAATACTGCTCACAAACACAACCTGGACATCCGTTTTAAGCCCCAGTTGCTTGTAAAGATCTGCCCCGGTCGCACCTTCGATCCTTTCTTCGCCCGCAGCATAGGTTTCAAGCAAAACCAGTTGATCTACCTGCGACAGTACGTCAACGAATTGGTCAAACAACTCCAGGGTTCTGCTATACCGATGTGGCTGGTAAACCATGACTAGTCGGGTATCTGGCCAGCCCTTTCTGACAGCTTCGATAACAGCCTTAACCTCGGTGGGGTGATGGCCATAATCATCAACCAGCATGAAATCCCCGTCGGCCTGAGAAAACCTGCCATGAACCTGGAACCTACGTGCTACCCCCTCGAATTCTTGAAGGCCCGCGACAATATCTGGATCCTTGATACCTTCATCTGAGGCAATGGCTATCGCGGCCAGCGCGTTCAGGACGTTGTATCTGCCGGGCATAGCCAGCCGTATTTTCAGGTCTTCTCCCTGCCGCCGGCGGACCGTGAAACTTGAGGTCAAACCCTCTTGATGCTCATCAAACGCTAAAATATCCGCGTCTGAATCAAACCCGTAAGTCAGCGTTGGTCTTTGTATCCTTGGCAGAAGTGATTTGACAACCGGGTCATCGATACAGGCAACCAACAAACCGTAAAACGGCAAGTTATGTATGAACTCAACAAAGGCAGTTATCAGCTTTTCAAAACTACCGTCGTAATTTGCGAGATGATCCTTGTCTACATTGGTTAAGACGGTGACCATGGGCTGCAGATGCAGGAACGATGCATCACTCTCGTCGGCTTCCGCAATCAGGTAGCGTGAAGCCCCCAGGCGCGCGTTACTTTCAGCACTGTTTAATAGCCCGCCAATAATAAAGGTCGGGTCAAGCGAAGCCTGCCGAAAGATAGAGGCAATCAGACTGGTTGTTGTGGTTTTTCCATGGGTACCCGCAACCGCAATCCCATGACGATAGCGCATGAGTTCGCCCAGCATTTCTGCACGCCGAACAATCGGAATACGTCTCTCGTGGGCCGCAACAAGTTCGGGGTTACTCTTGAAAATAGCACTGGAGACAACCAGGACATCGGCATTCTCTATATTGGAGGCATCATGTCCAATCGACACGATTGCCCCAAGTGTTTCTAACCGGCGAGTCACGGTTGACGCATTCATATCGGATCCAGAAATCTGGTAGCCCTGATTTAACAGCACTTCAGCAATACCACACATACCCGCGCCGCCAATACCCACAAAATGTATGCACTTGATGCGCCTCATTTCTGGCACCGTCATTGCCAAAGCCCTGCTAGTCATTACGCTTACCCCGCGTGACCTTAATGGCCTGCAACTGACGGGTCTCATAGTCAATTCGAAGAATCACCGCGACCATCATACAAGTGACAATGAGGCTGTTTCCGCCATAACTCATAAGGGGCAAGGTCAGCCCCTTGGTAGGTAAAATACCGAGATTAACGCCAAGATTTACACTCGCCTGAATACCTATAATCAGAGACAACCCGTACGCAAGGAAAGCATGAAACTGAAGCTCCTGACGCCGCGCTGCATTCCCAATAGCAAGCCCTCGTAAAACCAATCCGGTAAAGAGCAGTATCACCAGCCCCGCACCAATGATGCCGAGCTCTTCTGCAACGATTGAGAATAGGAAATCGGTATGCGCCTCCGGAAGAAAGAACAACTTCTGAATGCTATTCCCCAGGCCAAGTCCAACCCATTCACCCCGGCCGAACGCGATAAGTGCCTGCGTCAATTGATAGCCGGAACCAAACTGGTGTTCCCAGGGGTCGGTGAATGCTGTCAGCCTAGCGAGCCGA
>JABIVN010000103.1 GCA_018667205.1 Gammaproteobacteria bacterium
ATCACCGCTTGCCGATCGTGAACGAATACGCTCGATAATACCCAGATTAACTTTGCTAACCTGTTCATACAAATTTTCCAGACCGGCTAGCTTGTAGTCTGGTTCCCCGCCAGAACCCTCTTTGAAATATTGGGTCAGTAAATAAAGCGATGATGTCCGCACGATAGTTTCTTCAGCCGTCGAAAAAGGTAAATGATATCTAGCCATGGGTTTAAGAAAATCCATATGTGGGCAGCCACTTGTGGCCATCAACAGTCCCAACAATGAATAGATGGCTGTTTGAAGCGGCAGTCGACTGCTAAAAACCCGTTCAGGTGTTTCGACTTTACATTCGACAACTTCAGTTGAAATAGCATGCTGGACTTGGTCGGTAACCCAGGCGATCCTTAGTGCAATGGGGCAATGAGATTCTTGGGTCGGCGATAGAGGGCAATGTTCACATTGATGATTGCCTAAGCGGGCCCAGTTCTCGTTGTCACTCGCGATTAGGGGCGGTTGTTTGCTGTGATTCTGGTTATCTATCTCAACATCAAAAGAAAGCAATTCACCGCCATCTTTAAAGATGCGGTACCCGATGAGTATTGATTCTGTCATAGCCTGCCTCCTGAGATAGCTGGCGAAATATTTAGTGATTCTTATGTGCGTCTGACTTGCCTTTGTGCCTGGCTAAACCCGTTCGAGCGTGCACTAAAGGTGCTGCTTCAGGAATCAAAAAGATGCCTTGATCCTTTGGCAAGCGGATAAAGCTGCAAAAGAACGACTACCTTAGTACGTTCGCAGCCGAAATGCTCTCTTACATTCGGGTGAATCAAACCGCTAATCCTAGGCTGGTAGTTATCCAATCTTTGGCAACTGGCCGGCCCTGGTAAAGAAGGAAATCATTCGTTAGGTAGTGGCCCTCCTGTTACACAGGGCTTGGGTAGGAAACTGGTTTATTCAACGCCAGGTTATTCAACGCTAGGTTATTCGTAATAATCGCCGGGCATTGTCAGCCATCAGCATAAGGAAGTCGGGAGAATGATGAATTTCAGCCTGGTCCCAGCCTGCGAAATTGGTCCCCAATACCAGTCGGTCGGTTCCAACAATGTCTGCCAAAAGGTCAAAGGATCTAGGGTCATGAACATTGGAATCGAACCACAATTTGGCAAGCATTTCCTCAAACGCGCCGTCCTTGCGCAAAGACTCGGGAGACCAGGCGCGTACCCTGCTAGCTTGAGCCAGGCGACCAACCAAATAAGGCACAGCCCCACCGCCATGGCTGACGCAGATATCAAGACCAGGGTGGCGCTCTAAGACCTCGCCAAAGATAATTGACGAGACGGCGATGGTTTCTGATGCAGCGAAGCCAGTGGTTAAAGCCAGGTCAAAACGGCTCAGGTGTGGGTCACCTGGTGGACCATCAATTCCCGCTGGGGCAGGGTGGATAAACAGCGGTACATCCAACTCGACGCAAGTTTCATAAAGCGGGTCCAGCGCTGCTCCATCAAGGGGTTGTCCGATGTCTGTGCCAATGTATGCGCCAAGCAAGCCTAGTTCACTGACAGCTCGCCTGAGCTCGTCACAGGCTGCCGAGATATCCTGCATAGGTAACGCGGCGAAGCCCGCCAGCTTATCAGGATGTTGTTTTACCAGGTCAATCAATACGTCATTGTGTCGCTGACAGAAGCTAATCGCGCTGGGGGCGTCAATGTAATGAAAATAGGTCAAAGGATTGGGTGACAGGATCTGGAAATCTATTCCGGAGGTTGCCATGCGTGTGATCCGTTTGTTGACGTCCATGAACGCACTATCCCTGTACTTAACGCCGTGCAGTTCATAGCCACCTACGCGAAACAGCGAAGGCTGGCCTGCAGTTTCAACGAGTTCCGGACCATGCTCCCCGGCTGCACCCATGGATTGATCCAGCACTGCATGGGCGTGGACATCAATCGATTTTGCGAATTTAATACTATTATTAAGCTGCTTGTGCATCTTTTTCGCTACCATCCTAAGTCGTTTGTCTCAATTATTGTGCTGCGGGCTGCTCGCGTGGTAGCTGTGCCAACACGCTATTAATGACGCCGCCGTCAACGGCGATTTCCTGCCCTGAAATATAGGCCGCGTCGTCAGAAGCAAGGAACATCACTGCCTTCGCGACGTCCGTCGCCGTTCCGAGCCTTCGCAACGGTACACCACTACCACGTTGTTTCCGCACGGCTTCGTTTTTAAAAAAAGGCGCGGACATGCCGGCGTCGATAAACCCTGGCGCAACCGCGTTTACGCGAATCCCGTATGGTCCCCACTCGACAGACATCAATTGGGTCATCTGCGCCAGGCCCGATTTAGTGGCGCCGTAAGCACCAGAGCCCGGCGCGGGATGGATTCCACCCATGGAAGTGATGTTAATAATTGCGCCGCTGCCAACGGTTTTCATCCTGGCTGCTGCCTCCTTGGCGACGATGAAGCTGCCGACCAGGTTAACGTTGACGACGTCCTGAAAGTCCTGCACAGCAAGGTCCTCAAGTGGTCCAAAGCGCACAAGCCCTGCGTTGTTAACCAGTAAGTCCGGAACAGCACCAAGGGCATCGAATGCATTCCTGACCGATTTCGGGTCCGTAATGTCAGCGATGACAGGGATAACATTGTCGAGACGGTCAGCGAGTTCGTTGACGCTGTCTGGCTGCACGTCGATAGCGGCTACGCGATAGCCAAGGCTAACGGCGAGTTCTGTTATGCAGGCGCCAATATCTCCCCCAGCGCCGGTGACAATTGCATTTTTCATATTATCTTTTACTTGGTTAATGACTATTCATGACGCGGATGTGTCTAAAAGAACCGGGTAATAACCCCAATTTGGCCGTTCTGTTTTTTCATCCATTTTAGGTGGTTTACCAGGGTCTGGACGTGCGCCGTGTTCCAGCAGTGCGCTCGCGATCAACGTAATGGTGCCGTACTGGTGATCCAAAGGGTTGGAGTCGGGTTTGGGTGTGACACCCGCTGCAAGCGTCCGGCCGATACAAGCATGCATGCCAAGGCCAAATGAAAGCCCATAGGGTGAGCTGCCCTTGTCGGCCTGTCGATATGGATTGAACAGCGCTGCGTCGGCTCCGAACACCTTCTCATCCCTGTTCGCGCCTAGTAGATCAATGGTGACCAGTTCGCCGGTTTCCACAGTCTCGTCAGTAGCGAGAGTCAAAGGGCACTCAGCTCGTCTTCTGGCGACAGGGCTCGATGGGTGCAGCCTTGCGCTCTCGTGGACGCAACGCTGCAGCAGCATTAGGTCAGCTAGTATTTTTTGCCTTTCATCAGGACGGTCAGCAGACCATGAAAATATCTCGTGCATCACATGCACAAGCGAATGAATACTGGTCTGCGCACCGGCGACGACAAAAAATGCCATCTCACGAACCAGTTCCTGGTCATCAAGTTCGATCTGGTCTTCGTTGCGTAATAGAACACTCAGCACGTCTCGGGGTAGTTCATCCTCATCAAGTTCTTTTGTTTCACACTTGGCAATTAATAACAGCCTGCGAGCCATTGAGGGCTGCAAAAATTCATGATCAAAAGCTGACAATGCATCTCTTACTTTTTGGCGGACTTGCTCCCGGTCATCCTTTGAATGCGCGAGAGTCGTGCCAAGGGCGAACGTGCGCATCAGTAACAAAAGGCGGTCAGTCTCCTCCTGGGTGCCCCCAGGGCGGTCGATACCCGCGAAGTCGCAAGTCAGGTTCATCAATGATCGGAAGCCGAATTCTACGAGATCACCACCTCCGTCTGACACAAATTCGTCAATGGTTGATCGCAAAGTGTCGGGGAAAACCTCTTTTTCATAGTGCTGAAAAAACCCACGTCTGAAGACCTTGTTTTCGAGCCCGCGACGCGCCCGGTGCTTTTCCCCGTGCAGGTTTACAAGAACGCCATCCATAAGCACTGCGCCCTCGTCGTAGAGGCCCTGGCGCAGGTCGTTCTGGCGCAGCGTTTTGGCCGCGTGTTGATAGTCTGTAATGGGCTTCATCGTCATAACTTTTCACCGCTTCGTTATGCAGTTTTGATATAGAGGTCTGCATATTTGTGCCAACCGGATTTTTGTAGATAGTGATTGATGGTGCATGGAATTGCAACGCAGGTTGACAGCGTTTAAGTGATCTCCTAGCGTTAGTCACACCGCAACGAATGGTTCTGAGCCGATGCAATACGCGATCAAAACCTCAACGCAACTGACGACCTGGAAAGACATGCTTGCCGTGTGGCAAGAGGCTGACAAAATGGACGTGTTCCATTCTGCGTG
>JABIVN010000104.1 GCA_018667205.1 Gammaproteobacteria bacterium
CTCTCAGCCGACGAAGTGGCAATAGCAGTGCAGCTTTTTCGAGCCCATCATATTGACGATAAAGCTTACTTTTCGTCAATAGGCCTGAAAGAACCTAATAAAAGCGATGTGCTGGCGGGTAAGACGATAGCAAGAGTGGTGACGCTGTCTGGCGTTGATCAGCAAGCTGATGGCGGATTTGTTTCCTTTGTCGATGTCACCGCGAAAAAGGTACTCAGTACTACCCGCCTGACGCTAGACGCACAAGTAGCCTATAACTACGCAGATATAGGTACAGCAATAGTCCTCACCAAATCGAATGCTCAATGGTTGGCGGCGGTGGCCGCGAGAGACGTTGATATTTCAACCAAGGAAGCCCTCGCGCTGATCCAGATCGATCCATGGCCAGCCGGAGGCTACGCTCACAAGAGTATTCCAAAGGGACATCGCGCGATGCGGTGCATCGCTTTTCTTCGGGAAGACGCGACAGATAACGGCTATGCAAGGCCTATTCACGGGCTTATTGCCCATGTCGATATCACCGCGGGGGCGGTCACCCATATCGAAGATAGTGGCGTGATCCCCATGCCAACGGCATCTGGGCGATTTGATAGCGAAAGCCAGCACGCTATCCGCTCTGACCTTAAACCGTTGAATATTACCCAGCCTGAAGGCACAAGCTTTCAGGTGACGGGCAACAAAATAACGTGGCAGGGTTTTGAGGTTCGCGCCTCGGTCCATCCTGTCAATGGTCTGGTACTGCACGAGCTTTCTCTGCAGAACAGGCCAGTCCTCTATCGCGCTGCACTGTCAGAAATGGTCGTGCCCTATGGCGACAGCGATCCAATGCACAGCTGGAAGCATGTGCTTGATGCTAGCGAATACAATATGGGTACGATGATCAATAGCTTGAAGCTTGGATGTGACTGCCTGGGTGAAATTCGTTATCTGGACAGTCATCAGGTTACTTTTGACGGCAATCTAAAGACGACAGAAAATGCCATTTGTATCCATGAGGAAGATTACGGCATTCAATGGAAGCACTATGACGCATCTTCGCAGACCACGGAGGTTAGGCGATCACGCAGGCTGGTTATCAGTTCTGTGTTTACCATCGGCAATTATGACTACGGGTTTTATTGGTATCTTTATCTTGATGGAACCATCCAGATGGAAGTGAAACTGACTGGTATTGTTGGGGTGAGTGCGTTTGCGGAAAAAGCGTCCAACCCAGCACAGTCGCCGGTGATTGGAGAAAATCTCTCGTCACCCGTGCACCAGCACTTGTTTTGCTTCCGGCTCGACTGGAACTTAGATGGTGGTACCAATTCGCTGTTTGAAAACCAGATCGAAGTGATACCGATTTCAAAACAAAACCCCGAAGGTACTCAGTTCCGATCGGTTTCTCGGCCGTTAACGACAGAATCGGAAGCCATTAGGGACAACGCGCCACAGGTGAGTAGAAACTGGAAAGTTGTTAACCAAGCATCTAAAAACAAGTGGGGCGTTCCTGTCGCTTACAAGCTACTACCGGCTGCTTCGCCAACGTTATTTGCACAACAGGGTTCTAAGGTCGCACTGCGCGCTGCGTTCGCTTGTCACAACCTGTGGGCGACGCCATTTAGTGAGGACGAACTTAGCGCTGCTGGTGCCAACACGGTGATGCATTCAGGGCAAGGTGGGCTTGCTGAGGTGACCGCTGAAAACCGTGACATTGAAGACTGTGATTTGGTGATGTGGCACACCGTGGCATTAACTCATGTACCGCGCCCTGAAGACTGGCCCGTTATGCCGGTTGAATATACCGGTTTTCACTTGATTCCAGTTGGTTTCTTCGATCAGAACCCGACACTTGACCTACCGCGTAAGTGCGAGGGTTAGCTAAAAGGGTCATTTGTACCGAGCGTCCCGGTGCAGCGTGCCAAGACACGATGGGAGAAGGCCGCGATAGGAACAGGCCTGGTATCAACAGATTTCGTGCTACACTTTTTCCAACTTAAGTAGCACGGAGATGCGTAGTAGTGCACGAGAAGATACCTGTTAGAAAGCGCAAAGCGATCATGATTCGGCCTTCACCGGATCTGTTGAGCGCGATGGAGGCTGCTGCGACCAAAGAGGGTATTAGCCTGAACAAGCTTGCCTTAGAAATCATTGAGAGTAGTGGCAGATTGGGTACGTCTAAAGCCGCAGGTACGCGCGCTGAATTGAGTGGCGCTGTTTCTGAGGTGGAGGCGGCAGTGAGAAAACTTAGGGGAGCGCTAGATTAAGCAAAAACGTGCAACGGCGCGCAAGCAAGGTAGTGGCTTAAATAGGACGGATAGAAAACTAACACGCACTGTCTGAGTTCGGCGAGTAACGTGTCGAGTCGATCGGATTGCATTTTCGGTTTTAAACCTGCTTCAGTCGAAATACCGTTTGGGCTAGTTAAGTGCACGAGGCGCCTGAAAGACGGTTTGGATTACAGAAGTACACGGGAAGCCAAACCTTTAAAGGGGCCTTCACACTTGGTCACTTTTTTGATCTCCAGAAGTACAGCAAGTACGGGACTGAGCCGGTCAGGCAGAACGTCCTTGTCGCTTCACTTTGAGCCACTGCATAGGTGTTGCACCACATCATTCGCAGGTCCACGCTGACCGCCAGTCACGTGCAGACAATATGACATGAGCAAGTTGTTCCGACCTGTTGTTCAGCAGGGACGCATGGTGTCTAATATTGCTTAACCCGTGAAATATTGGATTGCTCCCGGCGTCATGTTTCAGGTGATGGAACATAGTGACGTACTTAACACCCTGTTGGAGTTTATCGAGGAGGGCTCTGCCACAGGGTATGGCTTCACCGACCCGATCAGGACGATTGACTGGTTGACGAGCTGGCCTGAGGTTAAATCCGTTAGATAAGCCGGGCTACTTGTATTAAGAGGGGTAGGGCGCTGCCTTGCCGCGGTTATCTTGCTAGGCTCTTTGTGATCCTTCAGAATGCTCAACGCTGGGGTGGTTGTATTTAGCGTCCCCCTAGCGAATTCAATGCAATAGAAATGTGAGGATTAAGCGCGTGAGAAAAATCGTATATGCAGGATTGTTGGCCTTTATCGTTGCTTTGGTTGCAGGTTGTTCAGATAAGGCCAGCGTCAATGTCATCAAAGTGGCTGTTTCGCCAGCGTCTCCGCCAATGCTGTTTCAAAAGGACGGTAAATACCAAGGGGTTGATCTGGAGATCTTTCAGGGTTTTGCAGACGCTGGCGAAAC
>JABIVN010000010.1 GCA_018667205.1 Gammaproteobacteria bacterium
GAAGACAACGCGTGTTCTCCAGCAGCAGTCATTGTATTCGACTCCGAACAAAGACTCTATTGTTTGACCTTCATCCCAGCCATAGTTCCATCTGCCAACCAGGCTCCAGGTATTTGATTCGCCGAGGGGCCACCGGAAGGACAGGTCCGTTTCTTCGCGATTGCGGGGTGTCCTCTGCTGGAGTTTAGCTACCATTGAATAACCAACGTTAAATACTACGTGCTTATCACTGATATATCGCAGTGCAATAGAGCCCCGATTGGAACGATTATGTTCGGTGTCGTGTTCGTAACTCGCTCGCAGGCTTAGACTTTTAGCCTGTGCGGTAAGGCTAATGAAGACTGGAGAAGTGTCATCAAAGGGGTTGTTGCCGGGGAATTCAGTCTCATTTACCGTACGATTTTCCATGTAAAAGATCTGCCCGACGCTAATCGCCAGTTGCTGCGCTCCGGTGGTTGCATCGAGATATCTAGTGGTTACCCCCAGCGCTACCTGCTTGGCGTCGCCAATCCGGTCATACCCAGCATAGCGGTTTTGTCGGAACAAGTTGTCATAGCTTGGTGTAATTAGTGCAGAGTCGAAGACTGGCAGGTCGTCCTGAAATTTCTCTTCGGCATAAAGATAGTAAAGTCTTGGTTCTAGGGTCTGGTAAAACCCCTTATTCAACACTGAAGTGTGCCTCTCGAAAGTGAGCCCCATATCCAGCGATGCGATAGCCGTGTTAACGGTTGTATCGTTTCGTGTGCCCGGACTTTGATTGTCAAGACGATAGTTTCGATGGATATATCTCAGCCCCGGCGTTACGTAACCCCAGCTATTATGGAAGGGCGCACTGCTACTGAGATCTGCAACAATCCGAGAACCTTCTGGTTCTATTTCCGAGGGGCTGTCGAATACGGTTGCCTGAAGCAAGGCAGAAGATTTTATCCGCCCGAATGATTTTGATCCGGAAACCGTGAGTCTGGGCAGAATTTCATATTGGTTAGACTTTGTCGGGGTTAGCTTTTGAAAACTTCGAAGCTCCAGGGTGGAACGCCAAGCTATTCTGTCGTAAGAAATAGTGCCTGCTCTTAAAAGCGCAGGTTCCTTAGTGTTGTCCAAGGCATTACTAAAAGATGAGTCGGTGTTCGTAAAGCCACCCAGGTCATCGAAATAATCGATGTCTGAGACACTCGTATAGTAGACTGAAGACGTCCAGGGGCCGGCTCGACCCTGATGGCTGAAATGAGCGAGCCATCGATCTTGTCTGTCGAAGTCTGAAATGCTGTTCGAAGTGATTTGCTCTTGCTCATTATATTCGTCATCAGAGGCCAGGAATGCCCCCGCGAGCAGGTTGGTGCCGTAGTTATTTAGGTGCCGAAGTTCACCTTCATGTACTAAGCCGCGTTTCCAAACGCTTCTTGGGGTGTAGGTAGCATCGAGGTTTGGCCTGAGGTTAAAGTAGTAGGGTATGGCGACTTCTGTGCCCCCGTCGCTGTCGTGACCAATGGATGGCCATAGGAACCCGGATTGACGTGAATCATCAATTGGGAATCGAAAGTAGGGGGAATAGGCGACAGGAACGTCCTTGATACGCAGCGTGGCGTGCCTGGCGATTCCGTATCCCTGGGCCTTGATGAGTTTGATTTCCTTGCCACGAATTGCCCATGCATTGCTGCCAGGTTCGCATGTGGTGAAGTCACCGTCGGCGATCGTCAGTGTACCCTGTTCATCTTTCCTAAGAGAGGTCGCTGTGCCGCGGAGGCGGCTGTCGTGTAACAAAAAGCTCGCGGTTTCTATGGCTGCGGTACCGGTATTGAAGTTTCCCTCCACCCTTGCCCCTTGGAGAAGCAAGCCTTTTTGCCTGAGTCGCACATTACCCTTAACGGTGTAGTGCTCGGTTTTGGCATCCATAGTGAAGTAGTCGCCGCTCAGTAACTGAGAGCCCTGTTGAACAGACACAGCGCCGGTTAGTGTTGTGGAATCGCCCTTTATGTGGACCGCGCTGTTGCTGCTGGCCGTGATAGGTGGGGCGTTATCAGCGAGTTTTGTTGGGCTGACATTGGTTGAGCCATCGACATACTCCCCCAGGCACTGGCCCGGTTTGCTGGTTACACGCCAGTCCTGGGCCGCGGCAGAATCGGCGAGAACAGGGACAGAAAAGGCACAAACACAGAGTAATATTGGACCAATGTGGCAAAGTTGCCGGATCATTGATGGCGCGCTGTTAAAAAATGGTGTTGATCGAAGCATTACGGGGATAATAAAGCATTCGACAAAGCAGGTCAGTCAGTTTTCATGAAAGATGATTCTCAATACGCCGACGGTCGAGCCGTTGGCCTTGCTGAATGGGCCAGAGCGACGGTCCAAATCGCGGATGTGCCCGGATCAGCGGCGCTGGTGCCCGTTTCGGATGACGCTAGTTTCAGACGCTATTTCAGATTCAGTGAAGGTGGCGCAGGCCTCGTTTTTGTTGATGCGCCGCCGGAGCACGAAGACAACGAAAGTTTCGTTAAAATATCGGCGGCACTTTGTGAGGCTGGACTGAATTGTCCAGAGGTCAAGGCATTCGATTACGGCTTGGGTTATCTTGCGGTCACGGACCTTGGCAACCGGCTTTATCTTGATGAGCTAAGAGAGAACCCATCGGCAATGCCATCACTTTACAGAGATGCTAGGGCTACTATCCTGAAGCTTTTACCTCTTACCTGCGACTTACCCCTTTACGATGCGCAGAAATTGAAAACGGAGATGGGACTGTTTCATGAATGGTTTCTAGTGGGGCAGCTAGGGTTGGAAGTTAATAATAATGTGGCGCAGATGCTCAATGAGGTGTTTGATTGTCTCGTCAGTAGTGCGCTCGAACAACCTACGGCTTTTGTCCACAGAGACTTTCACTGCAGGAATTTGATGGTGGACGCCGCAGCAAACCCGGGCATTATAGATTTTCAGGATGCAGTTGTTGGTCCTGTGACCTACGATCTGGTGTCACTTTACAAAGATTGTTACTACCAGTTCGACAGAAGTCTGGTAGAACAGGTCGTGGATGATTTTCGTCAAGA
>JABIVN010000105.1 GCA_018667205.1 Gammaproteobacteria bacterium
TGAATGCCTGGACAAAGTTTTTAACATCGGTGATGCAGGTACCATGGGTAGGCCAGTAGATTTCATCGTCCCGCAGTAGCAGTTTTTCCAGGCTCGAAATGTAGCTTGTCATATCGCCATCGGGTGGACCAATAACACTCGTGGACCAGCCCATTACATGATCGCCGGTGAACAAGGCGTTTTCTTCTTTAAGGCTAAAGCAGATGTGGTTCGAGGTGTGCCCGGGTGTGTAGACACATTCGACGGTCCATCCATCCCCCTCAATAATATCGCCATCGCGAACCTCAACGTCCGGGATGAACTCCATGTCGCCGCCTGCTTCGATTTGAGCGCCGGGCTCTATTTTACCTGCGCCATGCGGTCCGTATCCGTAGGTTTTTGTTCCCCAAACTTTCTTTAAGGGAGCCGCCGCAGGCGAGTGGTCTGCGTGGGTGTGGGTAATCAATATGTGAGTGACGGTTTCTCCCTGAAGCAGGTTTTCGAGTGCTTTGACGTGTTCTTCGATAAGCGGCCCGGGGTCGACGACAGCCACATTGCCCCGACCGATAATATAGGTGCCGGTACCATGAAAAGTGAAACCGCTGGGGTTGGGCGCTGTGACGCGGCGAATGAGTGGTGTCAGTTCTTCCAGCGCACCATAGGAGTACTCGTATTCGTAGATAAACGGGATTTTTGTAGCCATGACATTAATTCTCAATTTGAGAAATCAAGTTTAGCAAAAAGAGACCGAACGTACATTCATGACAGAGCACGGAAAAGCTTTTATGATGTTTTTACCATCGCGTATTTCGACAAAAAATGCGTAGGGCTCTCGCAGCCGGTACTAAGGAGTAATATATGTCGTCCGACCTGGCGTTATTTAGAAGACTGATCGATATTGGTATCGCACTGTCAGTTGAGAAAGATACTAACAAACTGATGGAAATCATCTTGTTGGAAGCAAAAGATATCAGTAACGCCGATGGTGGCACGCTTTATATTCGAACCAAAGACGACACGCTCGAGTTCGAAATTATGCACACGGATTCTTTGGACGTAGTTCAGGGGGGAACCAGCGGTGTGGAAATCACTATCCCTGCGGTACAGATGTATCTTGAAGATGGTTCGCCCAATAACCAGCAGATCGTAGCCAGTGCTGCTTTATCAGGAGACACTCTTAACCTTAGGGACGCTTATGATTCAACGGAGTTCGACTTTTCGGGCACTAAACGGTTTGACGAGGGAAACAACTATCGTACCAGGTCGGTGTTGACTGTCCCCCTCAAGGACAGTCAGGGGGATGTTATCGGCGTACTCCAGTTGTTAAATGCCATGGCAACTGACGGTCAGGTTATTGATTTTTCGAAGCAGATACAGCCCTTGATTGAAGCCCTTGCCTCACAAGCCGCCGTGGCCTTGGATAATGCTTTGTTGATTGAATCGCAGGAAAACTTGCTGGACGCCTTTATCACTCTGATGGCTCGTGCCGTCGATGCCAAATCGCCCCATACCGGCGGCCATTGTGAGCGAGTACCGGAACTGACCAAGATGCTCAGTCAAGCTGCCTGTGAGACAGCTTCCGGGCCTTTTACTGACTTTAACCTGACGGATGCGCAGTGGTACGAGTTGCACATAGGTGCTTGGCTGCATGACTGCGGTAAGGTGACCACTCCTGATTACGTGGTTGATAAAGCAACCAAACTTGAGACGATTACAGATCGTATTCATGAGGTCAGAATGCGCTTTGAGGTGTTAAAACTTGAACGAACTGTCGCGTATCAGGCCAAACTGATCGCCGGTGTAGGCGAGCCTGAATTCCTAAAAACTGAGTTGGAAAAGGCGTTGGCTCAGATCGATGATGACTACTATTTCATCACCGAGTGTAACCTGGGCGGCGAGTCCATGGCGGATGACCTTGTAGCGCGAGTGAAAAAAATTGCCGGTACAACCTGGACGCGCACGCTTAGCGACCGTCCCGGGGTCTCGTTTGAAGAGCTTAAACGAAAGAAAAAGCAACCCGAGCCACTATTGCCCTGTCAAGAACCGCTTCTCGCAGATCGGCCCGATCATTTGATAGAGCACAATGCTGTGGCTCATTCGGCTGATCCGGACAATATCTACGGCTTCAAGGTCGAAGTTCCCGAGTACAAGTACAACCTCGGTGAGGTGTACAACCTTTGTATCTCGCGTGGGACGTTAACAAACGAAGAGAGGTTCAAAATTAACGATCACATTGTGCAGACGATCGTAATGCTGGACAGTCTCCCATTTCCGAAGCATCTGGAGCGGGTACCTGAGATTGCAGGTGGTCATCATGAAAAGATGGACGGTACGGGATATCCTAAGCGTCTGACCGGGGACGAGATGTCAATCCCCGCGAAAGTGATGGCGATAGCCGATGTGTTTGAGGCACTGACGGCAGCAGATAGGCCTTACAAGAAGCCGAAAAAGTTGTCGGAGAGCA
>JABIVN010000106.1 GCA_018667205.1 Gammaproteobacteria bacterium
AATTAGTGAAAAAAGCAAGAATAGCTATTGCCCCGCGAGTATTTTTTATAAAATGAAGGTTTTCCACCAGTGTTAGCTGGACGTTGCGCACAGGCGTTGTGGAGTAAAATAATTTTATGCGATTGCAAGCAATTAAGCTCGCTGGTTTCAAATCATTTGTAGACCCTACAACAGTCCCGTTTCCTTCTAATCTTTGTGCCGTTGTTGGCCCGAACGGCTGCGGAAAATCAAACATCATTGATGCGGTGCGCTGGGTGATGGGAGAGTCGTCGGCAAAGACACTGCGTGGCGAATCAATGACGGATGTCATATTCAATGGTTCCAACACGCGCAAGCCGGTAGGGCAAGCTAGCATTGAGCTGATGTTCGACAATACTGAGGGCAGGCTTGCCGGCGAATTTGCTGCATACAGTGAAATCTCTGTGAAACGGGTCGTTACCCGTGATGCTCAGTCGGGCTACTTTCTGAACAACCAAAAATG
Source organism: Gammaproteobacteria bacterium (assembly GCA_018667205.1). Classification (GTDB taxonomy): domain Bacteria; phylum Pseudomonadota; class Gammaproteobacteria; order Pseudomonadales; family Azotimanducaceae; genus UBA9659. The sequence goes on from JABIVN010000106.1 coordinate 482, forward strand.
CCGAAGGAAAGACATTACCGATCTGTTCCTGGGCACCGGTTTAGGTCCCAGAAGTTACTCAATTATCGAGCAGGGCATGATCAGTGACCTGATCGAGGCCAAGCCAGAGGATCTTCGTAGTTACCTTGAGGAAGCGGCTGGTATCTCCAAGTACAAGGAGCGTCGCAAGGAAACCGAACGACGTATACGTCATACCAAGGATAACCTTGACAGGCTGACGGACCTGCGCGACGAGTTGGAACGGCAGTTAACCCATTTAGAGCGCCAGGCAAAATCTGCCGAGCGTTATACCGAGTTAAAAAAAGAAGAACGTGAACTCAAGGCAGGACTGGCCGGGCTAAGGTGGAATGGCCTGACTAGCCAGATCAAGAAGCAGGATGATGAGGTCAATCGCCTGACAATCGAGCAGGAAGCACGAATCGCCGACCAGCGGCGTATCGACGCAGAGATAGAATCTAAAAGAGCTGCCCTGACTGAATTCTCAGATCAGCTAAACGAAGTCCAAAAGCGTTACTACGACCACGGTACTGAAATTGCTCGCATAGAAGACAGCATCCAATTCCAGAACGAGCGTACACGCCAGTTGGGTAGCGATCTTGATCAGGTTCTAGGGAACCTGGGGAAAGTAGGCGCGGATCTTAAGGCTGATGAGCGACAGCTTGCTGCTTTCCGCGAGGAACTGGCGTTAACGTCTCCGCAGGAGAGCGAAATACAATCACTCGAGATAGCCTCTGCTGAACGGTTGGTGTCTGCCGAACAGAACATGCAGGGCTGGCGGGAAGAGTGGGATGAGTTTAATCAGGCTGCCGCAGAAACAAGGCAGAGTGGTGAGGTCCAGCAATCAAGGATTGAAGGCCTGGAACAGTCTGTTGATCGTGCCAACACCCGCATTGCTGTACTTCGCGCTGATGTAGCGCGGCTGTCAGGCGACACCATCGAGGGCGAAATCGGTCCCCTGGAGGTAATGCTAGAGACCCAGGAAACCCAGCTTGAGCGAATCAGTGCTGAGCTTGGTGGCCTGTCTCGAACGATCGAAAAGCAGCGTGAGGAAAACCTGGCATTAACCCGGTTGCTGGACGAACGTAAAAGTACACTGCAGTCCCTGTCAGGTCGCCAGGCTTCTCTGGAAGCCCTGCAACAGGCAGCATTAGGTCAGCAGGATGATATAGAGGTTAACTGGCTTGAAAAACATGGTCTAGGTGAGCAGGGCCGGCTGGCCGAGAATATTCAGGTAGAAGACGGCTGGGATGCGGCGGTTGAAACCGTACTGGGTGATCATTTGCAGGCTGTTTGTGTTGACGGGCTGGATGCCGTTTCAGCGTTACTCGGTGATTTTGGGAAAGGGCGGCTTAACTTTATTACCAGCGCTGGTCCAGACGAGGAAACAAGTCAGATATCCGTCGCGTCAGGATCATTGTTGTCCCGTATATCAGGAGACGCTGCATTGGGGCCGCTACTGCAGGGTATTAAAACCGCACCGGACCTTGCTTCTGCGATGGCGATGCGTCGCAATCTGGGTCTGGGCGAGTCTGTTGTGACGCCTGACGGCCTTTGGCTGGGTAAAAACTGGCTAAGAGTGAATAAGGACAAGGACGCGCAAGCGGGCATCATCAAGCGCCAACAGGAACTTGTATCGTTGGCGGATAAAATCAGCCGTGCCGCTGGCGATGTTG
>JABIVN010000107.1 GCA_018667205.1 Gammaproteobacteria bacterium
CATCGTCTCCAGCCTCGAATACGACGGCAGACATACCGAGTTGCCGGAGTTTATGTAACATGTACATGCCGGCGAATCCTGCTCCTACGATAGCGACATCGAACTTCAGACTTTTGGGTAGCATGAACGTTGGTATCCAAAATAAAGGGGTTCTAGTGTCGCCGCGTTGATTTCCAAGGTCAACGGATGGTGTTACAAGAGATCAAGAAAAGATTCGCCATGGGCTAGCGGTGGTAGTTTGAAAAAACCTGCCAGGGTCTGTCCTATATCGGAACAACTAGTTCTAGCGCCAAGATCTACCGATTTTGTCCCGTGTCGATAGGCCAGAATCGGGACGTATTCACGCGTGTGATCTGATCCGACCCAGGTAGGGTCGCAGCCGTGGTCAGCAGTGATGAGCAGTAAATCTTGTTCAGTCATGCAGGCGGTGACGTCTTCAAGTCGCTGGTCAAAATAGATGAGGGCATCTGCATATCCGGCGGGATCTCTTCGATGTCCGAAGTCCTGGTCAAAGTTAACAAGGTTGGTAAATATCAGTGTGTTGTCAGATTCCATCTTGATCTTCTCAATGGTGGCATCGATCAGCGCGGGCAATCCAGTCGCTTTCGTACTGGTTGTGATGCCTCGGTGGGCAAAGATGTCCGATATCTTTCCTATCGCTGCAACCGTCATTCGCTGCTCCGTCATGACATCAAGCAGGGTAGGATTGTGTGGCTCAAAGGAGTAATCCCTGCGGTTTCCTGTTCTTGTGAAGTCAGCAGCATCTGATCCAACGAAAGGGCGAGCGATCACCCTGCCAATGTTCGCTGCATACAATAGCTCACGTGCTGTCGCACAAAATTCGTAAAGCCTGTCCAGTCCAAAGCGCTCTTCATGTGCCGCGACCTGAAACACACTGTCCGCGGAGGTATAGCAAATTGGTTTACCCGTTCGCAGATGTTCTTCGCCGAGATCGCGAATAATGTCAGTGCCCGATGCGTGACATCTTCCCAGCAAGCCAGGAATGTCTGTTAACCGAGTAAGCTCATCCAAGAATGCCGCTGGGAAACATTCGGGTGTTTTTGGGAAGTATCCCCAGTCATACATCACGGGTACCCCGGTCATTTCCCAGTGACCACTGGGTGTATCCTTTCCGGTACTGATTTGGGCTGCGGCACCATAGGCACCTGATCGCGGCGTCTCATCTTCCAGGGAAAAGACCTCAGGGCTTATAGCTTTCGTGGCGGCAACCAGGCCAAGGCCGGCAAGGTTTGGCAATGCCAGTGGCTTTCCTGTTCGTTGCTCAAAGGATTGCGCAACGTGTGCAAAGGTATTCGCACCGGTATCTCCGAACGCTTTAGCATCCGGCGCAGCACCTATGCCAAAGCCGTCTACCACCAGAATAATTGCCCGTCCCATGATCACTCAAGTAAAGATTGTCAGTCTCCAGTATACCGGTAAATGATGGTAACCTGCTGCCTTTCGGAACTAACCTCGGAGCGTCATGCTCGTTGTCGGACAAAGCTTATTGGGGATGTCGTTGATTATCCTGACGGGATATCTGCTGTCTTCAGAGCGATCAAAGATTAATTGGCGCATCGTGCTGGGTGCATTTGGTATTCAGCTCGCAATCGGTGTATTTGTCCTTTATTTCCCCCCTGGCATGCGGGCACTGGAAGCGGTTGCCGCTGTCGTTGCTAGTGTTCTGACTTACGCCCAAGCTGGAATAGATTTTATGTTTGGCGACTTTGCCTCGGGGAACCACGGGTTTGTCTTTGCGCTCCAGGTGCTGCCTATTATTGTGTTCTTTGCATCCCTGATTGCCGTGCTTTATCACCTGGGTATCATGGAGCGCCTTGTCGGCCTGATCGGTGGGTTCATTCAACTCGTGCTGGGTACCAGTAAAGCGGAATCCATGGCTGCGGCGACTAATATATTTATTGGCCAGTCTGAAGCACCGATCGCGATCAAACCCTATCTGTCTTCCATGTCGTCGTCTGAGATATTTGCGGTGATGGTTGGCGGCATGGCGACGGTGTCTGGCAGCGTGTTGGGTGGCTATGCGGCGGCAGGTGTTGAAATGAAATACTTGATAGCCGCGAGTTTTATGGCGGCACCGGCAGGACTCATGATGGCAAAGCTTATCAAGCCTGAGTCCGGCGATGTGTCATCGGATGAGTCTGATGTTCATGAAGAAATCGTGGCGCATCGTGCGGCGAACGTTATTGATGCCGCTGCGACCGGCGCGCTGCAGGGAATGCAGCTAGCATTCGCTATCGGGGCGTTATTGCTGGCGTTCATTGGTTTAATTGCG
>JABIVN010000108.1 GCA_018667205.1 Gammaproteobacteria bacterium
GACTATGGTATGTGCGATCGCTATTGGTATGAGTATTTGTACAAAGCGGATCTCGGCAACGCAATTTGCCGTGTACATGTCGGCGGCGAATCTGGGAGCCTCGTTAGGATCTAAACTGTTCGGTGTGGTCTCTGACCATTTATCTTACTCGGACAGTTATCTGTTACTTTCACTGCTGGTTTTTTTCATCCTTGTGGTGGTGGCCTTATATCGAAAGCCGGTTCCAGAGTTACCCGAACCGGTATAGCCCATGCATGCCCGCGACATGACGATATTGCTAAAACGTGTTTGGCCTGTACCCTGGGTGGCCACGATTTGGTAAACGACATAGCGTTTGGCTAGTCAGGGCAGCATCGCGGACGCTATTTTTTGGTAAGTCCGATATTTGTGGCTTACGACTAAGGACTGAGCTTTCTAAGGTGTTGGAAGACTGAGCTTTTTTAGGTACCAACGATCTTCCATCGCACTGCCTGGTATAGAACCGAGACAACGTTGAGAAGCGTTCATTTAGAACAGTGCTGAAGGATAAGGGTCGTTTCTGCGACGCGGCGGATGTGCTGGTCAATGAGCGTGAAGCTCAACGAACCGACTCTAGTACCACGCTTCTATCATCGAAGGACAAGGAATGATGCATTTGAATGCCCTGCTGTTTACCGTTCTCGCGGGGTTGATGGCACCATCGTTATTCCCAGCAGAGATCGCAGGTAATTGGCAACACGCTGAAGCGCCCGTTTGGATTACGATTCAGGTTGCTGATGGTATTGCCAAAGGTTGCTGATGGTATCGCCACAGGGAATGTCGTGCGGAACGATCAACGCCCTGAACGGGTCGGTCGCGAGCTACTCCAGGATTTTAAACAGGCAAGTCCAAAGATGAGACCTGGCGCGGCCAGGTCTATGCCGATAAGCAGGGTGAGTACAAGAAGTCCGGGATTAGTTTGTCAGACGCCAGGTTGATGGAAATCAACGTCAAGGTCGGATTTATGCGTCGAAGTATCCAGTGGACGAGCGTGGAAGAAATTCCTTCGGTTACAAACTAGGTGTCAACCGTGCTAGAAGCGCAGGATGGCGTCTGTCAACAAGGATGTCACGCCTACTGATCGTGTAGATTTAGATTTCTGCTCCTTTTATGCTCCTTTTTTGCGCCTTTTTTGCCTGATGTCTTGGGTGGGTTTAGCCAGATCGCGGTTATTAGGGTTCAGTTTCTAGTCCTGCCTGACCAACGCTCGGGATTCGGATTCTTCGCAGCTTCATGTACGTGCTTTCGCTGGTTGAGTAGCTCATGATATTCGCCTCGGTGGGGCTGATTCGGGGTCAGAAAGTGGATTGCGCTGTGGCGATGCTGACCGTTGTACCCGTCAATAAATTCATGAACCTGCTGTTTGGCTGCGGCGATGCTATCGAACCGTCTGGTCGAGTAACAAGGCGTGTACTTGAGTGTCCTGAACAATTTTTCTGAGAATGGATTGTCATCATTCACTTAAGGGCGGCTAAAGGGCGTCTAAAGGATGGCGCGATACTTAGGTTCTGCAGCGTGGCTAACGCGGCGGGTCTTTCATTGGCCCACTATTGTCGGTTTGCAAGATTAAACCATCCACACGGATTTCTTCAGCCAAACACGCTTTTCTGCCCATCAGACTGGCATCGTCTGACTTTTGGTTCTTGTGAGCTTCCCACGCTATGGTTTTGCGACTGAGGCGTCCAGAACCAGATAAAGCCGATAAAACGCATCACTGATGCCTTGCGCTGGTCTTTAAGGGCGCCTGCTAACTGATTAGCGTTGACAAGGCTTGAAGGCCGAGCAGGGTCATTTCAAGGTTTTGAACGCGAAGGTACAAAAGTTGGTGTGTCGGGCGTTACAAGGAATTACAAAGGGTTACATAGTGACGCATCTTGGGTTACATCATTCCTGTAATTTCTGTTAAATATTCAACAAATCCTCAGTGCCCTGCCTTTCGGGTTAGCCTCAGGGATTCCACACCGGCCGCTGACTGGTTTAAAGCGTCTTGATCAACACTGCGCCAGAAGAAACTGCAATGACATCAACAGAGACTATTTTGGCACGGAATATCACCCGAATAACGTGGGTTAGTGAACCCACCCTATAGTTAGCAGGACCGGAGGGTCATAATTTTGAAAAAAAGATTAGCACTTTTATGCATGTTACTCGTTGTAAGTTTAATTCCGATGCCCGGCTTTGCGGTTGCGCCTGGTTTGACCCTTGACCCCGAGAAGCCAACTAAGGCGGCTATCACCAAGAATAATGGTTGGGATAACAGAGTCGCTGCGAGCATCGCAAGCTTAGGCATCACTGGTGATGCAACAATGGGCCAAACGTTACCTAGTATTACCAGCGCAAAAGCACAATTGGGGATGAAGTTATTCTTTACCAAAGGCCTGGGCGGAGACAAAGACGCAGCCTGTGTGACATGTCATCATCCAAAACTTGGCGGCGGGGATAATTTATCTTTACCCATCGGTGTTACGGCAGAAATTCCAGACTTGCTAGGGCCTGGCCGTCGTCATTTATCGGCGGGCGCTGATTTTGATGGTGGACCAACAGTGCCTCGTAATGCGCCGACAACCTTTAATCTGGCATTGTGGGAAAAAGTTTTATTCCATGATGGCCGCGTCGAGACAATAAGCGGCGGGATATCAACACCTGACTCGGGTCACGGTAACATTGACCCAGTTGCTGGGTCTAATTTGGCTGAGGCACAAGCACGTTTTCCGGTTACTTCCCCTGAAGAAATGCGCGGCTTTGCTTACGAAGCGGGTAATTCGACCGCAGCCCTGCGGACTGCCTTAGAAACTCGTTTACAAACCACGGGGGCGGGCATTGACGCTTTAAACAGTAACGATTGGTTGGCTGAGTTTCGAGCAGGGTTTGGCAGTACTGCCGATGCCGCAACGTTAATCACTTTTCCAAAAATTGCCGAGGCAATTGGTGAATATGAGAACTCTCAGGTATTTGCGAGCCATCGTTTTAAAGAATACATCGATGGGAACAAAGCAGCGATCAGTACAGATGCAAAAAAAGGTGCCATATTATTCTTTAATTCAGTCGCGGAGGGCGGTGCAAATTGTGCTAGCTGCCATCGTGGTGATTTCTACACGGATGAAGCCTTTCATGTGGTCGCAATGCCGCAAATCGGTCGAGGGAAAGGCGATGGTACGGGGAGTGATGATTTCGGTCGATTTAGATTGACAGGCCAGGCGGAAGATAAATATGCGTTTAGAACACCAACGCTGTTAAATGTTGAAAAAACTGGGCCATGGGGTCACGCGGGTGGCTATACGAGCCTCAATGCGGTGATTAATCATCACCTTAACCCTCAGAGCGCAATTGATAACTATGACTTCAATCAACTCGAAAATTCGGTGCAAGTAGATGATATGAAAGCGAACACTCAGCGCGCAATAGATACGCTTGAAGTAAACAGATCAGCTGGTCTGATTAGTCCCATTCTGGAAAACGTATCGCTCACTGGAAAACAAGTTGATCAATTAGTAGCGTTTCTGAAAACGTTAACAGATCAATGTTTGAATGATGACAGCTGCATTAGCGCCTGGATACCTGCTTCTAGCGACACAGACCCTGATGGCCTTCGTGTTAACGCCGTCAATGAAAATGGCTTGGCTTTATAAACGAACGGTGGTCGTCTTAGGCGTCTTAGTGGTCAAACGATAGGTTGCGTGCGCATCGTTTGGTCATCGGAAAGTACCGAAATGAAACGATGAAAGTCTGGCGTTCAGTCATTAATGCAGCGAAGCATTAGTGGCTGTATCCAGAAGGTTTCGGCGCAGCGTTAATCCATATGACCGGTCCAGCTTCCAAAAAATATGAGTCAGGGATGTGAGAAGCGTAATCGGACACTGCCTGCCTATTAGGCGCAGTTTTGTTGATTTTGTAATGAATCGTCGTAGGGACTAACACTGAACGACCGATCAAACCGCGTTGGGTACGCGCATATGGGCATCATCCGGAAACTTTGAAACATGAGTTTGTGTCTCCCGAGGGCACCCAAGTAAGGAAAGCTTTCCGGCCTCCGCCCGAATCCCAACTTAGCGATCAAGGTATTGCTATCTTTATTCTCAGTTTCCAGGTAACGGTTTGTGTAGATTGGGCAACCCAAGACGGCGTGTGTTTGAGTCCAGAAATAATTTTTCCGAACCCCACGCTGGGTGGGGAGAGTGTTGGGCCGTCCATAGACCTTGCAGGGGCTCCTAGCCTTGAGCCTAACGGTAATGAACAGCCCCATCTCAAGGGTCGCCGATAGCAATCCTTACCGTTACATTCACACTCACATTTACATTTACTAGAAGCGGGGATGGTGATAATTTTTCCAGTGGTTCGAGCTTGTCGAGCGCTAACGGCACAGATCACCAGGAAGGTTAGCCCGGGCCGTATTAAACACAAACCGGGTATGTATACGCGGCAATAGCGTGTGCCGCGAGCAGCCTCTTTTAGCGGTATAATCTGCTTTTCCCTATGATCAGGATAGTACCTAACGCCGATGAGAATTGTTTTAGCGCCGATGGAAGGTCTTGCAGACGTGTACTTACGTCGCCTGCTCACAGCACAAGGCGGGTTTGATTGGGTGGTTTCAGAGTTCGTACGCGTAGGACAGCGCGGCTATCCTGACAGAGTTTTTTATAACATTTGTCCAGAGTTACGACATGGCGGGAAAACGGATTGCGGGACGCCTATTCGCGTACAATTATTGGGTAATGATTTAGAGGCTATGGCAGAAAATGCCCAGCGGGCAGTGCAGTTAGGGTCTTATGGCATCGATATCAATTTTGGCTGCCCAAGTAAGACCGTTAATCGCCGTCAGGGTGGCGCAATAATGCTACAAGAACCTGAGAGCCTATACAGGGTCGTTAACGCAGTCCGCGCAACGCTGCCACCCGAAGTCACGGTGTCTGCCAAGATGCGACTCGGCTACGACGATATGTCGTTGATGCTAGATAATGCTCAAGCTATTGAAGCCGGCGGCGCAACCGAGGTGACGGTCCACGCCCGCACTAAGCTGCAAGGTTACGCACCACCCGCACACTGGGACGAACTAGCAAGAATCCAAGATGTTATTAATATTCCGCTCATTGCCAATGGTGATATCTGGACAGTGGAGGACTATCACGCATGCGTTGCGACTTCGGGTACAACGGATGTGATGCTGGGTCGGGGCGCGGTGCGATGCCCGGATCTAGCCAGCCGAATTCGCCAAAACAAGATGACAGGAGCGCAGTGGCAGTCGGTCCGACTCTTGTTAAACGAGTTTTGGCATGACATTCGAAAGACTTTGCCGGAAAGAGATTGTGCCGGCAGGCTCAAACAGTGGGTCAATCATCTACGCAAGGTACATCCTGATGCTGAAACCCTTTGGCATGAAATTCGAACCGAGAAGCAGTGCCCAAAACTGGATCGATTAATTGAAGCGGCATAAAGCTCGAAGAGTGGCGTGTTAAATGCTGGCGTAAGGTGACGGGGTACAGCGGAGCAAGAACCAGGGCGCGTTAAAGTAAATTGTATCCGTAGGCATTACGAGTGGAGGCTCTGGTTATGTCCGCGAGTTGATTTAAAACTGGCGAGCATCTTTGGCATCTTTGGCATCTTGTTCACAGGGATAGTCCTTTGGCGCAGCGGAATTTTACGTTGGGCCTAATGTGCGGTGCTTAGGCGGCGGCCTATATTTCCGGAAGCCCCGAGAGGGTAGAAATTTTAACAGGGCCGGTCAAAGAACACTCTGACGATCTAAAAAACATTCGTTGGCGTTCAGTTCATGGGCACCCAAGACTGGTTCACAGGTAATGTGTGATAAACGGTGATGAATTGTCATTTCACGCTGGCTTCCCGAGTTTTCTAATCGCACTTGGGACACATAGCATTACTGCTGCTTTGACTTTAATCCAAATAAACTAGAAAACGCGCCCAGGTTCAAATAGTGTCCTTATCGAACCGTGCATCCCTGCCAAAAATCCCGCCAACCTCGTCTTGACTTAACAACCGGCATCCGCCTTCCACCAATCCATGATCCAAGACCAACTGACCAATCGAGAATCGATGCAACCTAACGACTTTATTGTCAAAGCGCCCGAACATTCTCTTTATTTGATGGTAACGGCCTTCAGTTAAATGAACTTCAACAACGTTATCTTCAAGCACAATCAACTTTGCCGGTTGCGTGGTTATTTTTTCAAAAGAAAAATACATGCCTTGCGAGAACGCCTTGACATAGGATTCTGTGCGCTCTGGGGTGAGTTTTGTGGCTAAAGTTACTCGGTATTTTTTAGTGACTTTATTGTCTGGCGCGGTCACCTTCGAGGACCACCGGCTATCATTGGTTAATAATATGAGACCTGTGGAATGAAAATCCAAGCGCCCGACGATATGTAAGCTATCGCACAGTTCAGGGGTTAAAGACGTATTAGCTTTAACGATATCAATAACGGTTTTATGCGTGCTGGATTCGGTTGCGCTAACCACGCCAGCAGGCTTATTCATCATCAAGTAGTAGGGGGTATTGTCTTGAATGATTTTTCCGTCGAGCTTTACCACTGAAAACGTGTTTATAACGGTATTAATATCGCGCAGAATGATGTCATCAACCCGGACTCTTTTTTGCGCCAGTATTAACCGCACATCACCGCGACCAACGTTTAAATACTGGCTAATAAAGCGGTCAATTCTTATGCGACCTAACGCCATTACAGATCTCTACGATTCATTACCGCGACGCGCTGTATCATGAGACAAATCCATCAACGGGTTATAGCGCCACTTTTCTGGCGATGTCCCTTAACTCAAAATAAGCGGGGCGGTGCTTTTTAAACAGGATATTAACAGGGATGTTCAGCCATTATTCTGGATATCGAAGCTGCGCTTGTGA
>JABIVN010000011.1 GCA_018667205.1 Gammaproteobacteria bacterium
AGGGCTTGTAATTTTTAAAAATAGATTTAGTATCTCTGTACTACAAAAAAGGTGGGAGAAGAATTCATGGGGAAGTTCGCAAGATTAAAGGCGCTATCGACTGCGGCGCTTGTCGCGAGCATCAGCTTAACGGTGATGACCGTTCAAGCTGATGACGGTGCCATTGAAGAAATTGTGGTGACAGCGCGGCAACAGGCAGAAACCTTACAAGACGTGCCGGTCACCATCGCAGCCTTTAACGAAGAAGCGTTAGATCGTTATGGGGTCGCTAATTTGACGGACGCGTCGCGAATGGTCCCAAATTTTCAAGTGTTTGAAGGTCAATCGGGAAACGGTTCGAACATTATCCTTCGAGGAATCGGGTCTAGCTCGATTAGTGCCGCATTTGATCAGGCTGTTGCGATCAATATCGATGGTGTCGTTGTCAATATTGGTCGCTTCATCCATAACGCCTATATGGATATGAGCCAATTGGAAGTCTTAAAGGGCCCTCAGAGTCTTTACTTCGGAAAGAGTGCAACGGCTGGGGTTATGTCCGTTACCACTCAAAATCCAGGGGATGAGTTAGAGGCTGAAGTGACCCTGGGTGTTGAAACCGAGCACCAAGGCCAAATGTATGAAGCCATCTTTTCAACGCCAGTTACCGACACGTTTGGCGTGAGGTTTGTGGTAGGCGGACAGAAGCGCGATGAGATGCGTTTGAATCTCTGGCCCGATGTTGCAAATGAATGGCGTGGGGACAAGTCGAAAAACGCTCGAGCCACCTTTGTATGGACGCCCACCGACCGACTTAGTTTCAATCTTAAATATGCAATTTCTGAATTTGAAAATGACGGGCCCGTTGGGTCGCAAGAAGAGATCTGCCCAGAGGGTTCCGTTCAACCAACGGCAATATTAGGAAATGCCGTCATTCTCCCTGGCGTTGATGACTGCAAACTGAACGCGAACACTTCAATTAATGATGTTCTACCAAATCTGCGAGGCGGCTTGCCCTATGGCGGGGAAAGCGGCGTACCGTTTTTGAATCAGGATACGCAGTTTGTATCGCTGCGAGCGGACTGGGATTTGTCTGAATCCTTGGTTCTAACCTCGGTCACGGGCTTTGCGGATTTAGATCACGTTGATCTTGATATTTACGATGGTAGTACTGGTGTTTTTGGTGGTCTACATCGCAATACTTATCGCAGTTTGTCTGAAGAGATTCGCATCGCCAGTCGGTTCGATGGCGCTTTTAATTTTATGGCAGGACTTTATTTTCAGGATGTTGAACAGGTTTTCGAGGCTTATCAGTATGCCGCTAATTTTGGAATGCTAGCGCCGGATCCAGTAACGGGTAATCAATATGATTATAATAAGAACCACTATACAGACACCAAAACCCAATCGTTTTTCGTCGCGGGTTACTGGGATCTTAGTGAAAGGCTGGAATTAACTGCTGGCGGACGATATACCAAGGATGAAAAGGATGGTTACATCACGATTCCTTATGTCCATGCTTTTGGCGCAGGTGTGTTCTCTGCACCCGCGCTAATTCCTGACATGCAGAAGGATGCTAACAATTTTTCACCGGAAGTGGCCGCAAACTACTACTTGAATGATGACATCAGTGTGTTTGTCGCCTACAAAGAAGGGTTTAAAGCCGGTGGTATTGATACCAGCGCCTTGCCTACGGCCGCTTTAAATACAGAGAATCCAGACTTTCCGGGCTTTTTATTCTTCGATGAAGAAACGTCCAAAGGATTTGAAGTGGGTATGAAAGCTAACTTGTTAGACGACACGATGCGTTTGAATGCAACGGTTTATAACTTTGCCTATGACGATCTACAAGTCCAGTTATTTGACTCGGCAGCAATTCAGTATTCCACCTTCAATGCGTCTGAGCTGACGTCGCGCGGTGCTGAGTTTGACCTGCTTTGGTATCCTGGGATGGAAGGCCTAGAAGTTAGAGCAACAGGCGCTTGGACTGATACGGAGTATACCAAGACCTTTATTAATGCGACCGGTCAAGATTTGAAGGGGCTGCCAGCTGCTTTGAGTGCTGACTTTGCAGGGTCTTTTGGGGCGTCACTTGACAGGGGGCTCTCTAGCGGCTGGCGCGTTACGGTCTCGGCAGATGCGCGAATGAATGATGGTTACTCGTTAACGGCAACCCTTAATCCTTTTGAGCAAAAAAGCTTTGTATTGCTAGACGCAAGTGTAATTCTCTATAGCGAGGACGAAAAGTATTCCTTAGCGTTAATTGGCCGTAACTTGGGTGATGAGATTATTGCGCGTGGTGCGGGCGCGAGACCCGGAGCGTGTGTCAATTATAATCCCGAAGCAGAGCCCGCTGGGCGTTGTAAAGCGGCACCACTTGCGAACGAACAGGACCAAAGTGTGACGACGTCACTCGGAAGAGAGGTGTTAGTTCGCTTTAAGATGAAAATCTGATTGCGTCAAAGTTGTCGCGTGATTGAAAGCCCGGTTTAAGCCGGGCTTTTTTTTGCATTGGTTTGGCAACCTGTTGGATACGTCGCTCGTTCAAGTGAGAGCTGGAAAATCGGTTATCCCGTGTAAACCAGAGCCGTCTTGAATCAGGTCCTTGGTTTCTGAGAT
>JABIVN010000109.1 GCA_018667205.1 Gammaproteobacteria bacterium
GAGGAACGACCCTACTATGCAGGGTCTGCCTACAAGTTACCCTTGGCCCCATCAGAGTATTTAAAACGACAGGTCAAAGTCACGCCGCTGGTTGCAACAGAGCCGCTGCGACCAACGTTTGACCTGGCCCCCGAGATGCTTTGCTTTTCCAGCGACTATCCGCATGTAGAGGGGACAGGTAATGCGGTTGCGATTTGTGAGCATCAACTGAACGATATCGATTCTCTGGTACGCGCTAAATTTTATAGCGGAGTAGGGGACCGTATAGGCCTGTAATTTGAAGGCAGCGCTAGCCGCATTGCGATCTACCCCTGACTTAAGAAAGCGATTATCATTTGGTTTTTCTTTTCGTGGCGCCTGATATGAAAACAGTCAATAAATCTAAGATAATAGATTTTTACTGGGACCTTGGGAGCACGAACACCTACTTTGCGCTAAAACTAATCGAACCAATGGCGGCGAAGTACGACGCGACTATTCGATGGCACCCTTTTAACCTGGGTTATGTGTTCAAGTCGAACGACTACGTTCTTATGGAAGAACCAAGTGCCAAACTAAAGCACCGCTTGGTTGACCTAATGCGTTGGGCAAGTAAGCACGACTTGCCCTTTAATCGACCGACAGAATTCCCGATCAAAACCGCACGGGCGCTTCGTGGATCAATCGCAATGCGAAAATGGGGTTTGGAAGCCCCCTTCATCCGACAGATTTTCGCCGAATATTGGGAGAAAGATAATGGGCGTATTGGCGACTACGTGGAATTACGTCGAGTTTCCGAGAGCCTGGGAGTAGACCCTGATGAGTTTGAACGGAACAGCGAAAGTGAAGAGGTGCGACAGCAGCTGATCACATCGACTAACAATGCGCGCGAGCAAGGCGTATTCGGTGCACCTTTCTTTATGATCGAAGACGAACTGTACTGGGGTAAGGATCGTATGGAGTTTATCGAAGACCAATTATCGCGAATATAGGCTAATTACGATGCTAGCCATAACATCAAGAAAACCGTTAGCGTCGTAATACGCAGGTACGAAACAAATCGGTTTTCCGTTTAGCCCCGCCGCAGGGTTATTCTCTTGTGTGAAAAGGGGTAGGGTACTAACAAAGACAGGCAGCTTTTTTTGGCGTTGTTCATACCCAGAAGAGCGACTTCACACGGCTTCGGATAAGGCCCTCATGGCCAGAAAAGTATCTTGGAATAATTCCCCATTAGCAGGCTCTGGATGAGTTGACAGCTTTACAATCACCACTTGCGTTTGCATGTTCATGTGGATTAACTGGCCATGTATGCCGATGGCAACCAGAATTCCTCTTTCAGCATCTTCCACCCACACCTGATTACGATAGTGTCCACCAGGCATCATCGTGCCATAGTCACTTGCGGCAAGGTTCGACCTGGCCTGATCGTCGGCGTAGCGGGTGTCGTTAATCCAGTCCCTAGGTACGATTTGCTCCCCGTTGAACTGTCCCTGCTGCACAATCATCTGTCCAAACCTTGCAAGATCCCGGGCACAGGCATTCATCCCGGCGCCAAAGTACGGGAACCCATCGCTATCTACGACAACAGCGGCATCTTGCTCGGGACCCAACTTCTTCCAAATTTCATTCTGTAATTGGTCTTGTAAATCAATCGAACAGGCTCTTTGTAGGACCATGCCTAGAATGTTGGTGAGAACCGTTCGGTAATGAAACTTTTCACCATCGAGTTGTTCGCTTTCAGTGCGTGTCTTCGCATACGCCAGCAAAGTCGCCGTAGAGTCCCTGTTCTTAAGTGCGGGCCGCCATCCCAGGACCTGAGTTTCTACCCAGAAATCTGCTCCTGGGTCGGCATAATCCTCTCCGTATTTTGGGGCAGCTGTCATATCGAGCAGGTGTCTGATGGTAGAACCTGAAAAGGCAGTATTTGCCAATTCAGGGATGTATTGCGTTACCAGGTCTGTTTCGTCTATCAGTTCTCGTGCTATTTGAATGCCAGCCAACATTCCAACAAATGATTTGCTCACGGAATTGAGTAGATGAAAGCTATCGGCAGCCATGCCGTTAAAATATTGCTCGTACAGCATGGTGTTGTCTTTTAATACGATAAAGGCATCCGTATATCCATCCTGCAACATCTGTCGGACTGTCCGTTTCGGATCATCCTTGGCAGCATAGGAAATGCCGGCGATGTCTCTTGGATCAAGCTCAAATCCGGATTTCGGTCCAGGACCGCGGCGAAGGCGTGCTGTTGGAAAGAGTGACTGAACTTGCTGAAATGATTGACGGTTGTGGGGCGGGTAGCCCCAATTATCAATGGTGAATTTTCGACTGCTACTGTTTGTCATAAAAGATCTCTCGGTTATCAGCGTTTTAGACACTAAAGTCAGTTAACGTATTTGTTGAAAGGTATCTCCTCAAATAGAAAATAAAAGGTCCTTCGGGTGAAGTAGGTTACCTATCTTTAAAGCACAGTCGTTAAGCATATAGACCCTTTTTCCCGCCGTGAAAGCGGTAACGGGTAACTGGCTACTGTAACCGGCCCTTTGGCGCTGGCTCGACATCTGCCCAATGAAGCATGACGGGGCCGCCAACACTCACCAATACAAATTCAACGCCATCGCCACCGGGTTCCTCCGGACCATAGCTGTACCCACCTG
This sequence comes from Gammaproteobacteria bacterium, assembly GCA_018667205.1. Lineage (GTDB taxonomy): Bacteria > Pseudomonadota > Gammaproteobacteria > Pseudomonadales > Azotimanducaceae > UBA9659. The sequence continues at coordinate 2,637 of JABIVN010000109.1, forward strand.
TGACCTGTCTTACCTGGCCCGTTTTATACACCCCCTCGTGGCCGAAGCGCATGTCTCCATCGGTGATAAAGTACCAGGTATCAAAGTCATGCCAGTGATCACCGGCGGTGTATTCCGGTACAAACCGTGTCCGTAAGATGGAAAGGTTTCCCTCCATTAAGACTTGTACCGGTTGTGTTGGTCTACC
>JABIVN010000012.1 GCA_018667205.1 Gammaproteobacteria bacterium
AACATCGAATTTACCTTCAGCGATGTAGCGGAGGCTTTGAGTAAATTCTTCCATCGACCAGCCCAGCAGAAAATGCAGACTAAGTTCCTTGTTAATAGCGATGAGCGGACGTATATAGTCTCGTTGCAGGCACACACCAGCGATCATTATTTTTGCGTTCTTTGGTGCGCCCAGAAAGATCTGGTCAATCATGCCAGGAACGCCGACACACTCGAATATGACCGTGCCCTCTCTTTTTCTTAACGCTGGCTCCAGGTAAGGGTCAGTGTGAGCGGGGTTGATCACAATATCCGCGCCGATCGCCTCTGCCAGTTTTCTGCGTCCGGGTGAAAAGTCTGAAACAATAATCGGGCCTGTGTTCATCAGTTTCAATGCCGTGATAATCGCCAGCCCAACAGGGCCTGCACCAATAATCAGGATGGCTTCTTTTCCCGACAACTGGGCTTTGTTAACAGCATGAAGGCCAACGGCCATTGGTTCTGTCAGGGCGGCAAGGTCTGCGCTGCACCCGGATGGAACAGGTACGATTAATGATTCCGAGAGCAGCATATATTGCGCAAAACCCCCTGGTATCTTGTCAGAGTATCCGATCGGTTCCATCGGTTTCCTTAACAAAACGGGCGCTGCGCAGACGAGTTGTCCCGGTGCGATGCTGCGTTCTGTATTGGGGCCGTAGTCGACGACTTCGGCGCAGAATTCGTGACCCAGTATGACGGGGTCAAATGTCGTTAACTTGAACGCTCCACCGGCTTCTCGGCTTGTGTTCACAAAGTCTTCCGTGTGACGTGTCGCATGTAAGTCACTGCCACAGATTCCACAGGAAATGGACTTGACCAGTACTTCCCCTTTCTGGGGGACAGGGTCAGGTTGTTCTATCTTTGTCAGAACCCCACGTTCCATGGCGACGGCCTGCATTAGCGTATGACGCCGGCTGACTGCAGGGGTTCAATATCCGTCTCGCTGTAGCCCAACTCCGCCAGGATAGTTTTTGCATGCTCGCCAAGCCGGGGTGCAGGTGAGCGAATGCCTGTATCGTGGCTCGAAAACCGAGAACTTCGGTTCACGTGTCTTATGCTCCCGGCCAGCGGGTCGTTGAAGGTCTTAATGATCTGTTGCGCTTGAATTTGCGGGTCTAACAAGATGCTATCCGGGTCCAGAACGACGCCAAAGGGGACATCTTCATTAACAAGACGTTCCACCAATGTCGCTGTTTCCCAGGTTCCGATCAGTGCGAGCAGTTCCGGGTAGATCTCTGAGTAATGAGCGTGCATGGACATCAATTCCTGAAATCTAGGGTCTTCTGTCCACTCGGGCTTGCCAATAGCGCGGGCCAAGCCGTGAAACTCATCGAGCTGAAGTGTCATGAATGTTATATGACCGTCCTGAGTAGGGGCGGCCCGGTAGAGCGCCGTCAGATCGCCACCTTCGAAGTCAGGCTGGTCGACAAAAGACTGATCCAGCATACGATCCGGCCAAATAAAATACAGGCTGGCCTCCAGCATGGACACTTCAACGTGTTGGCCCTTACGGGTGTTTTTCCTATCGTACAGCGCTGCGGTGATGGCCTGAGCCATGGTCAGCCAAGTGACCTTGTCACAAATCATCATTTTGATCAGGCCTGGCTTGCCATTGGCGGTCTGGGCCGATGCGAACCCCGCATAAGCCTGAATAACGGGGTCGTAAACTCGTCGTCCAGAATAGGGGCCTTCTGCGCCAACACCACTGATGGATGCATAGATCAGCTCTGGGTTTATTTTTTTCAGGTGCTCATAACCAATACCTAGTTTCTCAACAACGCCAGGCCGGTAGTTTTGTATACAAATATCGGCTCGTGCAGCAATTTTGTTAATGATCTCTATTGCCTCGGGCGCACGCAGATCCAGGGCGATAGATTCCTTGTTGCGATTGATAGAGGAAAACAGGCTAGAAACGCCACCCTTAAGGGCGCCGGCCATACGCATGGAATCGCCGTTGGGCGACTCCACCTTGATGACCCGTGCGCCCTGGTCAGCCAGAATGCTGGTGGCGAGGGGCCCGGAAATAACACTGGTCAGATCCAAAACGGTGACGTCAGAAAGAGGACCAGTCACTTATCTTCCTTACCCGAGGTCCGGTAGTCGCCGAACTTGCCATCTCTCTTTGACAGTGCATCCGTTAACCCCCCGGCGAGTTCTTTGAAGTGAGCTTTCGTCGACTTCGTATGGAAGGCAAGGGCCTGTATTTCGGTTCCTTGCCTGATCGCGGCTCTCATACCCATCAAGTCCATCTGTCGATGAACCGCGCGCTTGTTCATTTGTTCGATATCAGAGGGGATCTTTGCAATTTTTTCAGCCACTTTCATGACCTCTGCTTCAAGATCGTCGATAGGGAATGCTCGATTGGCGAAACCGTAGTTCGCGGCATCGGTGCCACTGATTGCGTCGCCGGTAAGCATCATCTCCATCGCGTTTCTCATGCCTACCACCCAAGGGAAAAACTGGTTGTCCGGTGGGCTCATGCTTCTAACCACGGGGTAACCAATCTTTGCATCTTCGGCGACATAAACCAGATCGCAGGAAGTGGCAAGTTCTGTACCGCCCGCCAAACAGTATCCATGGACCTGTGCGATGACAGGTTTAGCAAGGTCCCAGACCCTGAAAGCACCCTCCACGACGTGTCTTGCCCAACTGCCATCGCCGCCAGCCGTATGGAAAGGTCGGTCTTCGTTGCTGTTTCCTTTTAGGTCATATCCGGCACAAAACGCCTGACCCGCACCACGAATGATGGTTACACGGACGGCATCGTCATTGTCGTTGGCTTCAAGGGTGCCGTAAATTTCTCCACGTATGATGTTGTTGAGAGCGTTCCGGGAGTCCGGGCGGTTTAGGGTGATGCGGGAAACGCCCTCAAGCGGTGAATCCACAATAATATGTTGGTAGTCAGTCATATTCGTCGCTTACTGGTGAGATTGGCCAAAGAGTTTGAAGTAGCTGCTAACATTTTGCAAAGAGCCCTCAGCTGCTGAGATAAAGAGCCCTCAGCTGCTGAGATAAAGAGCCCTCAGCTGCTGAGATAAAGAGCCCTCAGCTGCTGAGATAAAGAGCCCTCAGCTACTCGATTTGGAAGGACTAACCGGTTTGGAAAAGCTTTGGTAAGTTCTCATCTGACGTCTCAAGTATTGTATCTACCCAGCGGTGGAAGTTATGACCACCAGCCTCGTTACGGCCAAACAATACGTGCTCTTTTGCGCCTGTTTCCATGGCCTTCTGTTGCTTCAGACCCGTGGCGTAGTCTTCTTCGGCGACGACATAACGCAAGAATTCCATCTGGTCGCGTGCAGCCTTGATCGTCGCTTCGTCTTTGGGTTCGTCGGCCATTAGGTAGTGTTGGACGGTGTACGATTTTCCCTGTGTCTTGCCAGGAAAAAGCTGCGACAACAGTACCGCGCGGCCACCGCCATCAAAACCGGCAATTGAGACGTGCGGGAATATCGTCCATACGCCCGCCGTTAACTGCTCAGTCGGCCATTTCTCTTCCGATTCTCCCAGCATTTCTGCCATTCCCTTCATGGGACCCGCCACTCGCTGGTGTGGACCCCAGCTGTAGTAGATCGCCTGATTCGGGAAGTCAGGCCCAAAAGTATCCTTGTGAAGTATTGGTAAATGGTAGAGATCCAGATATCCATCGTAAGCGATCTTCCAGTTTGGGCCTTCAACAACCTGACTGGCGAAGTGGTGCCACTTATCAAAACCAAAGTGTTCCAGTAACTCATCATAGCCAGACAAAAATAGTTCGATATCCAGCGTTGATTTTGGATTGATCGTCACCCAGATAAGCCCTGCTTTTTCCAGGCAGGGAAGTTCAGTTAAACCGTACTGACTTTTATCAATTTCCCCGAAGTCTTTTGGTGCATAGACGCCAATCAGGTCGCCATGTCCATTGTACGACCACGCATGGTAAGGGCAGGTGAACCGATTGGCATTGCCACAGCCCTCATCCATGACCTGGGCGCCGCGATGGGCACACATATTAACGAAAGCCTTTACTTCGCCACCTTCTGTTCTTGAAATCAGTACAGGCACGCCGCCAGCATCCATTGCTTTATAATCACCGGGTTCTTTCAATTCAGATGTCATCGCAAGCATAAGAGGAATACGTTTGAAAATTTTACTCATCTCTTGCTGCCACCGTTCGGTGTCGAAATAGTTTTCAACCGGCACCTTAAGTACATCGTCAGTCTGAGGTATAGTGCCCGCGTCTCCATGAGCCATATTGATTTTGGCCATCTCGACCAGTTGTTCCCGTGACATTCGTGTCTCCTATTGCGGTTGATTTGTCATTGATCTGGACGTCTAATAACCGTCAGAGTTGACTGTTTTTAAAGATTACACCATAGGAGATTAGTATGTCATCCGATCTGTTTGATCTTAGTGGGGAAGTAGCGATTGTCACCGGCGCGGGTAGGGGCATCGGTGAGGGTATCGCCAAGGTTCTTGCAGATTATGGCGCATCCGTCGTTTGTGCGGCCAGAAGAACAGAGGAAGTCGAACGTGTGGCATCCGAAATTGTTGCAGCGAATGGTAAGGCGATCGCCTGCACCGCGGATGTCACAAACGCAGCTGACCTTAATAGGCTTGCAAAAAGCGCCATAGATGAATTCGGACAGCTGGACATGTGGGTGAATAATGCCGGTGGCTCTGCGGTTCAGGCGCCATTATTGGAATTGAGTCGTGAAGAGTGGGACAACACACTAGCGCTCAACTTGACGGCAGTCTGGGAAGCGACGCGAGTCGCAGCTCAATATATGGAGGGTAAAGGCCGTATCCTGAACATTTCGTCTATCGCGGCTGAAGACGTGATCGAAGGCAGTGGTCACTACGCTGCTGCTAAATCTGGCCTAAACATGATCACTCGGACTTTTTCAAAAGAATTGGGTCCGAGCATAAGGGTAAACGCCATCATGCCAGGTTTCGTGCCAACAGAGATCATGATGACCGCGCTTAATATTACAAATGAACAATTACCGATGGTCGAGAAGTCACTCAATCTTCCGTCCGGACGTCTGGGCACCCCCCAGGATCTTGGCGCAGCTGCGCTTTATTTATTGGCACCGGCATCCGAGTGGGTAACCGGTCAAGTTATTCGAATATCAGGAGGTATGTAATGACAACCACACGCAAGGCAGTACTAACGAAAAGACCTATTGGTGAGCCGGTCGAGGCTGATTTCTCGATCGAGGAAGCCGAGTTGCCAGAGCTCCAGGAAGGGGAGGTATTGTTAAAAGTAGAGCATCTTTCGATTGATGCGTTCATTCGGACTACGCTGGATGGGCCGCAGGGATTGCACGGAACAATGGAGGTCGGCAAGCCCGTTATGGCATTGGGTATTGGCCGGGTGGTCGACAGCCGAAGCGATGACCTGAATCAGGGAGACGCAGTTTTTGGGCCAATGGGTGCGCAGACCCACGTTATCTGGAACGCTGCGATGCTGCGCAAAATAGAAGAAACAGACGTTCCTGCAAGAACCTACCTGGGCGCCCTGGGTATGACGACTGGGCTCACTGCTTATGCGGGCATGCTGGTCTGCGGCAAGATAGAGGAAGGTGATACGGTAGTGGTTTCAGCTGCTGCCGGTGCTGTTGGTTCGATTGCTTGTCAGCTAGCAAAAATCGCCGGAGCGAGAGTCATCGGTATCGCTGGTGGTCCGGACAAATGCAAGTTCCTAACGGATGTGATTGGGTGTGATGAAGCGGCGGATTACAAAGCTGGTGACCTTAACGCTAGCTTAAAGGCGCTTGCCCCAGACGG
>JABIVN010000013.1 GCA_018667205.1 Gammaproteobacteria bacterium
AAAAAAGTGCTGGATATCACAGGCTGTGATGCCGTAATGATTGGCCGGGCAGCGCAGGGAAAGCCTTGGTTGCCGTCGCAGGTTGATCAGTACCTTGAGTTCGGTACGATGAAGCCGGAGCCCAGCCTTGATGAAATACGAGAATTGCTGAGGAGCCATGTGCAGGCACTGCACGAATTTTATGGACAGCACCTAGGCCTGCGAATTGCTCGGAAGCACGTAGGCTGGACGCTCGATCAGGTAGTGGGCTCGGCTGCGCTAAAGCAGCGCTTTAACCGGGCCGAATCAGCCGCGGTGCAGTTTGGATTGATTGATCAACTTGGCACGTTACAGACGGCCGCCTGACGTGAGGGAATGTCTGCTTTGAAAAAAACTATTAACGAATCTGTTCAGGAAGGTGTGGAAGAATATCTGCAGATGATGGGTGGCGAACCTGTGTCAGATCTTTACGATATGGTGATGTCTGAAGTTGAAGCGCCCTTGCTGCGGTCTGTGCTCGTTTTCACCAACTACAATCAAAGCAAGAGCGCAGAAATCCTTGGGCTCAATCGCGGGACGCTCCGTAAAAAGCTACGTAAATACCATCTGCTGTGAACTAAATCCTGATCGGAGAACCTATGACTGACGTTCGCGTTAGAACCGCACTATTGTCTGTTTCTGACAAGACAGACCTTTTAACTATCGCCGCTTCTCTTGATGCTTACGGGGTAGAAATGTTGTCCACAGGGGGAACCTTCAGGACAATTTCCGAAGCGGGCTTTGCAGTCCGCGAAGTCTCTGACTTTACGGGATTCCCTGAGATGATGGATGGTAGGGTCAAGACGCTGCATCCAAAGGTTCACGGTGGGTTGCTCGGTAGACGATCTGTCGATGGTGATGTGATGAAGGATCATGGGATAACTGCCATCGATCTGTTGATCGTAAATCTATATCCCTTCGAGGAAACTGTTCGTAGGGACCCGGATGACCTGGCAGAAATCGTAGAGAATATCGATATCGGCGGGCCCGCGATGTTACGTTCCGCCGCGAAGAATTTTAATGATGTCGCGGTTGTTGTAGATCGTAACGACTATAAAAGTGTGATCACAGAAATGAAAGCATCAGATGGTTGCCTGTGTGCTGAAACTCGGTTTAGGTTGGCGGTTAAAGCGTTTGAGTTGGTTGCTCGATACGATGCTGCAATCGCGAATCACCTATCAAGCTTGGATCCACAATCGAAAGAAATTACCGAGTATCCTGGAACGCTTACGCTCCAGTTCTCCCGAGAACAGGCAATGAGATACGGTGAGAACCCGCACCAGTCAGCTGCGTTCTATGTCGAGGACAACAAGCCGCTTGGTTCAATCGCAACAGCAACTCAGCATCAGGGTAAAGCGTTGTCGTATAACAATGTGGCAGACACTGATGCAGCGCTTCAGTGTGTTCAGGCCTTTAGTGAGCCGGCCTGTGTGATCGTCAAACATGCCAACCCATGCGGCGTCGCGCAAGCAGTAGACGTGATGCATGCTTATGAACTGGCCTTCAAGACAGACCCTACTTCAGCCTTTGGCGGCATCCTTGCTTTTAACCGGGAAGTGACTGCTGAGCTTGCGCTTGCCATCACGGAGCGCCAATTTTCAGAAGTTATTGCTGCGCCTTCTTTCAGCGACGAAGCATTGGTCGCTTTCGAACGTAAGAAAAACGTCAGGGTGCTGCAGGTTAGTAGCGATAGTGGGCTAGATAATAGCTTTTCTTTTAGCACAAGAGATTACAAAAGAGTCGCCGGTGGGCTGTTGGTTCAGAGTCCTGATGTAGCGCTACTAAAGGAAACCCGAGTCGTTAGTAAAAGAGCACCGACGAGCGAGGAAAGCTCGGACCTGTTATTTGCATGGAAGGTAGCCAAATACGTTAAGTCCAACGCAATTGTGTACGCAAGGAATCAGGCGACGATAGGTGTTGGCGCCGGACAAATGAGTCGGGTTATCAGCGCGCGAATAGCGAACTTAAAAGCAGCTGACGAGGATTTACGGGTTGCGGGGTCCGTCATGGCGAGTGACGCATTCTTCCCTTTCAGGGACGGCATTGATGCGGCAGCAGCGGTGGGTATTAGCGCAGTCATTCAACCCGGTGGTTCCATGCGGGACCAAGAGGTTATCGACGCTGCCGATGAAGCAGGCATGGCGATGATGTTTACAGGAATGAGGCATTTTAGGCACTAAATTGTCCTTGGTTTAAGGCAGGGTTAGAGATTATGTGGGGCTCGTTATGAAAGTACTGGTAACTGGAAGCGGTGGGCGCGAGCATGCGCTCGCCTGGCGAATAGCTCAGTCGAGTGTTGTCGAAAAAGTGTTTGTTGCGCCAGGCAATGCAGGTACTGAACTTGAAGATAAGCTGCAGAATGTGTCTATCTCGCCGATGGACTTTGACGGGTTAATTGAGTTCGCGCAAAACGAGTCAGTTGACCTGACGGTGGTCGGTCCAGAGGACCCGCTGGTTGCCGGTTGTGTCGACAGGTTTGTAGCAGCCGGACTGAGATGCTTTGGGCCATCAAAATCTGCTGCGCAACTGGAAGGGTCCAAGATTTTCACCAAAGCCTTCCTGAAGAAATACGGTATTCCTACCGGAGATTACCGGGCATTCGATGAAATAAAAGCGGCTGATGAATATCTGGACACACAGATCCCGCCCATTGTCATCAAGGCTGACGGCCTGGCGGCGGGGAAGGGTGTGGTCATTGCGCAGTCTATACAGGAAGCGAAATCTACGGTCGCCGATATGTTGAGTGGAAACCTTTTGCCTGGCGCTGGATCCAGGGTGGTGATTGAGGAGTTTCTGGAGGGAGAAGAGGCCAGCTTCATTATTATCGCCGATGGTGAGAACTTCTTGCCGTTCGCAACATCTCAGGACCACAAGGCAGCATACGACGGTGATATCGGCCCAAACACCGGTGGTATGGGAGCCTATTCTCCCGCACCGGTCGTCACCGATGAGGTATTTAGTAAAACAATCGAGCAAGTGATTAAACCCACGCTTCAGGGGATGAAGGACGAAGGTCACCCATATATTGGTTTCCTTTACGCCGGGTTAATGATCGACAAAGAAGGCCGGCCCAGGGTCATTGAATTCAACTGCCGGTTCGGTGATCCGGAAACCCAGCCGATCATGTCTCGATTGCAGACTGAGCTTGTTAGCTTGATGGACGCGGCCCTTGACGGGCGACTGAATGAGACTGAAATATCATTTGATCCCCGCGTTGCTTTAACCGTTGTCATGGCATCGGGTGGCTATCCGGCAAGTTATGAGAACGGCAAGGTGATTTCTGGCCTTTGCGACGTCGAGGGTGCCAAGGTTTTCCATGCCGGAACCACAATAAAAGACGGAGAAGTCGTTACCAATGGAGGAAGAGTGCTTGGGGTGACTGCGCTGGGTTCTAACGCTCTTCAGGCCAATGAAAATGCCTATGCGGCTGTAAACAAAATTTCATTTGATGGTGCAGAGTTTCGTACCGATATTGGTTACCGGGCTATAGCAAGAGAAAACGCCGAATCGCGTTAGTCTTGTTTAGGCTATCGGTTGCCCTGTCACAAACGCTGCGTCGCGTATGCGGGGTCGCTGGCAGACTCGTAGTAATGAATAATCACCTTGTAGCCGGACGAATGACGTCTGCGGGTGATGGTCGCGCCCACGCTATTTGCAGCACCGGTGATCAGGGCGACTGTCGTGTTATCTCGCGGCCTTTTGTCATTTATTGACCGGAATGGCCGCTTTCACCCGCTTTATCCGTGCTTCCCGTATTGCTTTGCCCAGCGCTGGGCCGGTTTCCCCGGTATCGATATCGCTTGCCCTGACGTTCGCGATAAGGTCGAGGAACTGACACCAGCGAGCGGGCAGCGTTTTGTTATTGCTGATATTGGCGCAAATCGCGTTGAACGCATCGAATCTGGCCCGCTTCCTCAGAGCGTCTGTTTGTTGGAGTAACGAGATGATTTCTTCAGCGTCAAGCTCACTCAACAAGACCCATTTCGCGAGAAACTTCGCGACCAGGCCAGAAGTCTCTGTCCTGCTGTTTGAGCACTTCAAGCGCTGACAGAGGTTTGTAAGCAACGCGTTATCCAGATTCATCGTTAATCCTGCGAAACAGGTTTCGATCTGCAGCGAAGGGATATTTGTTGATGACACCTTTCTAAGGTTTTCGATGTCATCGTTTGTGATCTCGGGCCACAGGAACTCATGTGCACCCACCAGACGCAGATAATCGAAGAATGCCGCGGGGTCTTTAGTGTGCAGTGCCTTATTCAATTCGCCATGAATACGTTCCGCTGTTAGTTCTGCTATCTGTCCTTCATTTACCATTTTTACGATTAATGCGGTGGTGTCAGAATGCACCGTAAAGCCCAAGTGGTAAAATCTTGAATAGAACCTGGCGACACGCAGGACGCGTAAAGGGTCCTCGATAAAGGCACTGGAGACGTGTTTTAGCGATCTACAGGCGATGTCAGCCTGGCCACCCAAAGGATCTATGAGCTCTCCGGAATCAGATCGGGCGATGGCATTGATCGTGAGGTCGCGCCTTAGCAGGTCTTCTTCAAGGGTAACCTCAGGTGATGCGTAGCACACAAAACCAGTATGTCCGGGGCTGGTTTTTCTCTCGGTTCGGGCTAGCGCGTATTCTTCTTGTGTTTCAGGATGCAGGAATACGGGGAAATCCTTACCAACCGTTCGGTATCCGGCGTTCAGCATTTCCTGCTCTGTTGCGCCGACGACGACATAGTCATTTTCTGTCACGGATAAACCGAGCAGGGAGTCGCGCACGGCGCCGCCAACCAGGTAGACATCCATGGTCACGATTTCGCTGTTACTGAGAAAAATTTTTTGTCTTCTAAACGCATGGCCGTAAGTTCGCGTCCCCAGACGC
>JABIVN010000110.1 GCA_018667205.1 Gammaproteobacteria bacterium
GACACAGAGCTCAAGAGACCAACCTGAATACATAGGTTCGCCACATAGAGATACCGGGTAATAGATCAACGAGACCTGCGAGCTCTAGACCTGCGATCGATGTGACTTCGGCTTCAAACTGATCTGCCGGAATAATAAAACGATTCTAATAGCGGGTGCCTGCCCGTTTATTTTCGTGCTTTTTACGTCTCGAGGCCTGAAGGTTTCCATCAACCCAAAGTGACACCAGTATTTCGCCGCGGGTAACGCGTGAAAATTCCTTAAGGATTGTGTTTCTATCTTCAGGCAGGCCAATGTGATGCAGCAGACGCATACAAAACAACAGATCAACGGACTGATCAGGCAGGTCAATGGCGAAAGCTGAAGTTTTTAATGATTTGGTTTTTTTAACCTGCTCCTTTATTAACCTGCGCCAAAGGGCGGGCGCGAGCAGCGAGATCCAACATATCCTGACTGTAATCTTCAGCAATCAGGTCTTGAACGCCTGACAAAAATAGCCGATCCCAGAAGCGACCGGTGCCACAGGGTAAGTCGAGGCAACTCGATGTATTGGTTGTGAGTTGCAGCGCTTTGCCGGCCATACGTTGTTCAAGGTAGTTTGAGACACGTCTGCTGGTGCTCGCCTGGTGCTTGTCGAGATATGCTTGGCAATGTGTAGCATCGTATTTTAGGGAAAACGGTAATATTGTTTCTTCAGTCGGCATATCAGTTGTCTATTGCTCTTAGTTCTAGTTTGATGCAAATCCGTCGATAATCAGTCGGCATCTGGCCTTTTTATTCAGGCCCGCTATGGACGGCATATCTGAAAAAGTAGGCTTTAGGGCCTGCTAATAATTTCATCTTCCATCTGCTCCTTTGACCTGGCAAGGAAGAGCTTAGCGCCGTTCGATGACTCAAGAGAGGACTGGGACCGTTTAGCAGGCCTTTTCCCGGTTATGTTTTGGCAGTCGAAGTGACGCCATCAGTCCGACAACACCCATAACGCTCGATAGCAAAAACACGAGGGTAAATGAGCCGCTCAGGTCAGCAATAAAACCACCTATGGGTGGCGAGATGGTTTGAGCGATGCCAAACGTCAAGGTCGCTGCTGCAAAACTTGGCCCATAGTCCTGTGCGGTCGTGTTCTCGACGACATAGATCGTCATCAGTGTCGGCAACGCACTAAAAAGAAGTCCAAGGCCGAGACATGCCGCTAAGGTCGGCAGATAAAATCCTGTGAGAACAACCCAAACGAGCAGAGGCCAGAGACCGAATGCGATGGAAAGTGCCAGCCGCACGCCTACTCGATGGGAAATGGCAACAAAGGTCGGGCCACCAAAAATCATGGCAGATCCCATCAATGTGAACGCGATTGCCGCGTCGCCGGTGGTCCACGCGCTGTCGTCTTCTAATCTTGTGGTAAGAAAACCAATCACAAGAAGGTACATAAACCCAAAGGTGGCGTATGCCATAATTAATGGGAGCCATCGGTGCATTCGTCGTAAAGCACCGAACCCACCGATTCCACCGCCGCCCCTTGGCCTGGCCTGAGCATGGCGAACAATGAGTAGTGTTGCCGCTAGAATCAGCAACGCAATGTAGAATAAGACCTGGTATACGCTGGACCACGCGTGATCGCCCTCGGATGAACGCAAAACGCCGCTCAGGATGCTGGCAAAGACGACCCCAAGCCCGATACCGGAACTCATCAGGCCGACAGCGAGTGGCTGCCGAGCGATAGGTAACGCGGCGGACGCAATAACCGGTGCAGGAATCCATAGAAATGCACCACCCAGGCCAGCGACAAACAAGGCCATTGTCAAAAATAGAGGTGAACTGGCGACACTTGCGAGTAATAAACCTAGGGTGGTCATGATCAGGCCAAGACGCATGACGTTAAGCAATAGATATCGGTTTGTTGCCCAGGCGACGAGCATGGTGCCCAGTAAATAAGCGCCAACATTTGCAGCACCGATAAGTCCTGCCTCTGTGTTGGTGATGCCCATGTCATCTCGCACCGCGGGTAGCAAGATACCATAGGTAAATCGGCCGAAGGCTTGGGCAACTGCTGAGGCCAGGGCAACTAGCAGCACCGTTGTCCAACCGGAGCGGATCATCGATGTTAGAAAAGGCATGGAGGTGAGGGAATTAATCCGTTGGATATCGCTGCTTCTGGTAGAAAATTATAATGTATCGATGCGTTCGATGTCACATTCCAAGACATGGACATGCGAGGTAATTGATCAATCGCTTTAGTGAACCGTTGCGGCCACCTGGCATTTCTGCGAGAAGTCGCGCCGGACTTACTCGTGACAATCACCCGATGAGGTGCCTAGAGAGTTCCAAGTCCGATTCACAATGAGCCCATTAGAAATTCAGGCAAGCACGTCATCGGCAACAAAGTACTGAGGGTCTTCGATGACATTGACTTCGACCAGTCCGCCGGCTTTCGTCAGTAGGCGACGACATTCATCGCTCAGGTGTACAAGGTGCAGTGTTTTTCCTGCACTGAGATATCTGTCTGCTAAGGTGTCTATGGCTTCCAGACCGGAATGATCAGCAACCCTGGAGCGCGCGAAATCGATAATGACATCATCGTTGTCCTGAGCAGGGTCGAAACGATCCAGGAATGAAGTGACAGAGCCAAAAAAAAGCGGTCCAGTGACGGCGTAAACGGTGGAGCCGCGATGGTCTTCCCTGGCTTCAATAAGGATGTGCTTCGCGTGCTCCCAGGCAAACACCAGAGCGGAAACAATGACACCAACGATAACCGCGATTGCAAGATCTGTAGCCACAGTAACTGCTGACACGAGGATAAGGACCATGGCATCTGTTCGAGGGACCTTGCGAATAACGCGAAAACTACTCCATTCAAAGGTACCGATCACAACGATGAACATCACGCCGATCAGTGCCGCCAAGGGTATCTGCTCAATGAGTGGTGATGCCACCAGAATAAACAGTAACAAGCATAGCGCCGCGGTGATCCCCGACAAACGTCCGCGGCCGCCAGAGTTGACGTTAATCATACTTTGTCCAATCATGGCGCAACCGCCCATGCCACCGAAAAGCCCCGTCGCCGTATTAGCGACGCCTTGGGCAACACACTCACGGTTACC
>JABIVN010000111.1 GCA_018667205.1 Gammaproteobacteria bacterium
AGAGCAGTAATCTTCGTTACTGAGCCCGCCATGATGTTTTGGCATCCAAAGGTTCCACAGCCCTTGTTCTCTAGCTTTGGTTTTCAGTTCTTCCATGAGCGGAACGGTAGAGAAGCGATCCTCTAGAGCGTCAAGTTGTTCGGCATAGAGCTCTTCGTTAGGATAAATGTGCTCGTCCATAAACGACTGGAGTTGTTCAATAATCTGTCCAAGAGGAGACTGCTCTGCTATACCCGTAACGCTTTCGATGATTCTTTCCTTATTTTTCAAATAATTTTTTGGATATTGTTCATCGAGCTTATACATAGTCTTGTGAATAGTCTTTTGAATAGCCTGATGAAATGTATCTCCATTTATTCGTCTGTCTAGCTTGCATCACAGGCTATAATCAGGCTTCAAAGAACATTATGGACCGTCAATTTAAAGATAACGTCATCGCTCACGGACCCGGCGTTTCAACCCCCTTAGAGGCCACCGCGACTTAACCGCCACAGGGTCACCAACCAGGCCTGCAATTATGTCTTCAATTATGTCTTCAATTATGTGTTCAATCTGGCGTCTGTTCTGCCCTTACAGTGCAGCAAAAGCGTAACGAGGTAGACCCTGGATAGCTAAAGATCTTCCAGTAGTCCAGATGACCAGCAAGGAGGAACCTCATGCTTTGTCGTGATAGGCTTGCTGCACCACCAGCCCCCTCAGACTCAAAGAGGGAATAGAAAGTGGATATTTGTACAAGCTAATAAGAGAACGAGAGAACGATAAAGATGGCTGAAAACCTCGTAATTACTGACCCAATCCTGATAGAAATCTACTCGGATTACATATGACCATGGTGCTATCTCAGTACTGTCAGTATTGAAAAATTAAAGCAAGAAAAAAACGTGGTCACCCGATGGGTTCACTTTCCACTACATCCTGAAACACCCACGGAAGGGATCCCCATGAAGGATCTTTATCGTAACCGGAACAAGGAAGACTCAAAAGCAGCCGGAGATCATCTACGGACCTTGATGGCAGAAGCAGGATTGCCTTACAACAAAAGAACCCGACTGGATAACAGCAGGCTATCCCAAGAACTGGGCGCTTGGGCTGATACACAGGTAGGCGGAGAAGCTTTTCACGATGCCATGTTTAAGGCCTACTTTGTAGAAGACAAAACAATTAGCGATGTCGGTACTCTGCTCGATATTACCGGTTCTGTGGGACTTGATGTTGAAGCTGCTCGTGAAGTGATCGAAACCCGATCATTCGGAAGCCAGGTGACTG
The DNA here is from genome assembly GCA_018667205.1 of Gammaproteobacteria bacterium. GTDB lineage: Bacteria > Pseudomonadota > Gammaproteobacteria > Pseudomonadales > Azotimanducaceae > UBA9659. The sequence goes on from JABIVN010000111.1 coordinate 1,267, forward strand.
CAGACTGGGACCGCGCTTATGAAGATGGCATTACCGGCGTACCCACATACTCACATAGGGATTTGTTCGTGTTCGGTTGCCAACCTTATGATGTACTCGTGCGCTTCTACGATCATTTGGTCAAACTTCGAAACGAAGCAGCGACAGCCCAGTAATACAGAGATCCAGCAGTACCGAAATCGAGTAACGGTCAAAGCAGTTTGCGTACTGCTCGCTTCGCCATGACGGTGCAAAGATGTGCTCGATATTCTGCCGTAGCATGAAGATCGCTGTTCATCTCACCATCATCTAGCCGGATGCCCTCGAGAGCCTCGACTGAAAAATCCCTGGTGAGAGCCTCCTCCATGTCTGTGCTGCGAAAAACACTTGGCGCCGCCCCGGTAATGGCGACGCGAATACCCGACCCGGTTCGGGCAATAAACACGCCAACAGTAGCGTATCTTGATGCCGGGTTTGGGAACTTTACATATGCCGCGGCTTTTGGCCTTAAGAATTTTATTTTAATGATCAATTCACCCTCTTCGAGCGCTGTTTCGAACATCGCCGTAAAAAAATCATCCGCTGTGATAGACCGCTTGTTGGTGATGATTTCTGCGCCCAAACCAAGCACACCCGCGGGATAATCCGCAGCGGGGTCACTGTTCGCAACAGATCCACCAATAGTCCCCCTGTTTCGTACCTGAGCGTCGCCAATCAGTGAAGCTAGCTCTGCCAGTGCCGGGATAACTGACTGAACAACGGGCGAATTCGCGACTTCGTCATGTGCCGTCAAGGCACCTATTTCAATGTCTGATCCCACAGACTTAACGCCGGACAAACCTTCAATACCTGCAAGGTCAATAACATCTGTCGGCGCAGCCAAACGTTGTTTCATCGACGGTAACAGGGTATGCCCACCTGCCAGGTAGACACCGTCCTGCGCGCCCAGAAACAACTGTATTGCCTCATCAACAGAACCGGGTTTGTGGTAATTAAAATCGTACATAGTTAAGCCCTCTGTTCCTGAATTGCACGCCATATCTTCTCAGGCGTAGCAGGCATACTAATATCGCGCACCCCAACAGCGTCCGTTATCGCGTTAATAACTGCCGGCGGCGAACCGATTGCGCCTGCCTCGCCGCAGCCTTTTGCTCCCACGGGATTATGGGTACACACCGTAGTTGTCAGACCCACCGTATAGCTGGGTAAATCATCGGCTCTAGGCATGCAGTAATCCATGTATGAACCGGTCTGCAGCTGACCCGACTCATCGTAGACACACTGTTCAAGCATGCCCTGACCGAGCCCCTGGGCGATACCACCGTGTACCTGTCCTTCAACGATCATTGGATTGATGATATTGCCAAAGTCATCGACCGCCGTGAACTTCGTGATTTGGGTCACGCCGGTTTC
>JABIVN010000112.1 GCA_018667205.1 Gammaproteobacteria bacterium
CATTGACCTCATCGAAAACCAGTTCAAATCGCTGGTTCAAGAGGTTGATCACATGCCCTGATAGGGCGGCGGTAGCCGGTGTACCCTGTTTCAGTACCGATAGGTTCAGAACGACCCTCTTCTCTGAACGTACGATACCATGAGCCCTGGCGACATCCGGGGGGATGATCATACTTGAGAAGGTCGTAAAGTGAATTCTGTGTTCACCGTGATCAAGGTAGGTCGCCGCCAAGGCTGGCGCCGAGCTAAGGCAGCACAACAACAGTAAAAGTTTGCGGTGCATTAAAGCCCCAGTATCAGGCCCTGGGGAATACCAAGCATAGCGGCGAGAGGGCGAATCACCAGATAAGAATCGATCAGGGTTATCGCAACGAATACAAGAATAATTGAGAAATCCATACCGCCCATGGGTGGCAGTAGTTTCCTTGCAGGTGTGCATACCGGCCCGGTCAATTGGTTCACCAGCGCCATCGCCGGGTGGTTTGAGTTAGGCGCAATCCAGCTGGCGATCACCATGATAATAAGTGAAAAGTAATAAATTTTTAAGATCGTTGAAAGTAGTCCGACAAGCGACCAGGCGATGTAAACCGGATGGAAGGCATATCCGCCGCTGAGGAACATGACAAGTGATATTGCCAACAGCTGCACAAGCAACGTCACAAACAAGGTTGAAACGTCAACGCCCCGGATGGTTGGGAGTATTTTCTTTAAGGGTTTAACCGCAGGGTCGGTGACCTTAACGATGGCTTGGCAGATAGGGTTGTAATAATCCACCCTTGCAAGCTGCATAAGAAATCGTAATAGAAGCAGAATCAAATATAGCCCTGCAAAGGTCTGTATTAGAAATACTCCGGCGCCTAATAAATTCTGTGTCATTCAATTAATCCTGGATGCTGTGTAGAGATTATAGGTTATTTTTTCTCAGTTCTTTGATAGATCAACCGATCGAGTTTTAGCAGCGTTCACCGCTCCTTTTACTGCCTCTTCAAACTTAACAGACTGAAAGTGCTCGATCGCTGCCTGGGTGGTGCCTCCAGGTGAAGTAACTTGTTTTCTCAAGGTCCCCGCGTCGAATTCACTTTGTTTTGCCATCACAGCTGCGCCAAGGGCGGTCTGAAGCACCAGTTGTGTTGAGACTTCTCTGCTCAGACCTTCCGCAACGCTCGCATTAATCATCGACTCCATCAACAGGAAGAAATAAGCGGGACCACTGCCGGAAACTGCTGTAACGACATCAAGCTCAGCCTCGGTATCTACCCAAAGGGACTCGCCTACTGATGTCAGAACCGAGGTCGCCGACCCCCTTTGCTCGTTAGTAACACTCGGGGAAGCGAACAAGGCGGTCATTCCTGTTTTGACAAGCGCCGGCGTATTCGGCATGCACCTGACCAGTGCCGTGGCCTCGGGCAGTCGGTTCAGCATGCTAGTGGTCGTAATACCGGCGGCAACACTAATAAATAGCTTCCCATGGCTTAAGGTTGAAATCTCATCAAGCAGATCAAGAATAACATTCGGTTTAACACACAACATGACGATGTCAGCTTTAGCGATAGCGTCGGTGTTACTGGACGCGATCGTAACACCTTGGTTGCGAGCTCTCTCACGGCACTGCTCGATGGGGTCGAAGGCGAATAGGGTGTGACCATCAGACATCAGGCCGCCCATGATTGCGTTTGCAATGTTGCCTGCCCCTAGGAATGCGATTGTCGACATCTTGAACGTTATCCTTTTATTGTGTCTGTAGAAGCTGTTTACGGTTTGTTTCTGGGACCAAAGATGGCGGTGCCAATTCTGATCCATGTTGCGCCTTGTTTGATGGCTTCAACAAAGTCATTGGTCATGCCCATCGACAGCTGGTTGAATTCGGGCAACCCGTGACGTGATTCAATTTCATCTTTCAGATCCCGTAGCAGACGGAACGTAGCTGCCTGCGCTGCGGGGTCCGCAGTGGGTGCGGGTATTGCCATGAGCCCCCGTACTGAAATTTGGTCTAAGGTTGCAATCTGTCCGGCTAATCTTATCGCCTCGTCCTGAGTGACACCCGACTTTTGGTCTTCGTTGGACAGATTAACCTGAATCAGACAGTTTAGTCTGCCGAGCGTTGGTTCCCGCTGCTCTGATAGGCGCTTCGCAACCTTTTCCGTTGTAATGCTATGCACCCAGCCAAACGCATTGGCGATGTCCCGAGTTTTTTTACTTTGTATGCCGCCGACGAAATGCCATGTAGCCTCAGGAAAGGCTGAAACCTTTGGTCGAGCGTCCTGCAGGTAGTTTTCACCAAAGTGTTTTTGGCCAGCATGAATAGCGGTCGCGACCGCATCGACACCCATGGTTTTACTGACGGCGAGCAGGTTCACGCTATCCGGATCCCGGTTGGCGATCTCACAGGTTTTGAGCATTTCTTTCCTGATGGCCGCGATGCGTAATTTGATATTGGTCATAACAAGGGGACGTTCTGGCTAAACCGTCAGTATTGGTTACTTTAACGACGACATAAAGCTCTGACTTTAGTCGATTGCCATTTTATCTGGGCTTTCATCCCCGGCTGCAGATTGTCAATTGCAGAGGTATACTTCGCGGCAGTGCCGCGTTGCGGCTTTACCGTGAGGGGAAGATGCGATGGACATAACTGAGTTATTGGCATTTAGCGAAAAGCAGGGTGCATCTGATTTACATTTATCCGCGGGATTGCCCCCGATGATTCGGGTAGACGGCGATATTCGTCGAATCAACCTGCCTGCACTGGATCATAAGGAAGTTCATGGGTTGATATATGAAATCATGAATGACAAGCAACGCAAGGATTACGAAGAGTTTTTTGAGTGTGACTTTTCTTTTGAGGTTCCAGGTGTCGCACGATTCAGAGTCAACGCATTTAACCAAAATCGGGGCGCTGGCGGTGTCTTTAGGACTATTCCATCCAGGGTTCTCACCATGGAAGATTTGGGTATGGGAGAAATCTTTCAGCAAATCGCCGAGATACCTCGCGGTATGGTGACGGTTACGGGCCCAACGGGTTCCGGTAAAAGTACAACGCTAGCCGCTATGCTGGACTACATTAACAACTCCCGCTATCAGCATATTCTTACCGTCGAAGATCCGATTGAGTTTGTACATGAAAGCAAAAAGTGCCTGATAAATCAGCGGGAGGTTCATAGAGACACCCTTGGGTTTAACGAGGCGCTTCGCGGTGCCTTGCGTGAGGATCCGGATATAATTCTCGTCGGTGAGATGAGAGACCTGGAGACAATTCGACTGGCGCTTGAAGCTGCAGAAACAGGCCACATGGTATTTGGTACTTTGCATACATCTTCTGCTGCTAAGACCATCGACCGAGTCATTGATGTATTTTCTGCGGCTGAAAAATCCATGGTCAGGTCTATGCTTTCAGAATCGCTTGCGGCCGTGGTTTCACAAACGCTGCTGAAAAGAATTGGCGGTGGCCGAGTAGCCGCGCACGAAATAATGATTTGTACACCGGCAATTCGTAACCTGATTCGAGAGGATAAAGTTGCTCAGATGTACTCGGCTATTCAGACAGGTGCGCAACTGGGGATGAAAACCCTAGATCAGAGCTTAAAGGAGTTACTGGAAAAAAATATCATTACCAGGGAATCGGCACAAGAAAAAGCTAAGATGCCCGCCGATTTCAAGTAGCTTCCAACGAGCGACAAAGGGAGCGTCGCGATGCCATAGTAAAAGGCGCTTTATCCTAACGAAGAGAAGCAGCGGAAATGATGGCTGTTAAGGTAGGCCTGATTTCCCAGGACTGACGATGAAAGGTATGGGAACATGATAGATTTTGATAAGTTGCTAAAAGTCGTAGTAGAACAACGTGCTTCGGACCTGTTCATTACAGCCGGACTGCCGCCGTCAATAAAAGTTAGTGGCAAAATGATGCCGATGGCGAAAACGGCACTGACCCCTGAGCAGGCAAAGGAGATGGTCCATGCGACCATGACCGAGGCCCAGATCCAGGAGTTTGAAGCAGAGCGCGAATGTAACTTTGCCATACATTCACCGATAGCTGGCCGGTTCAGGATAAGCGCTTTTTACCAGAGAAACTTTGCCGGTATGGTGTTGCGTCGAATTGAGACCGAAATTCCGACGGCAGAGGAGTTGATGCTCCCCGACGCGATTAAAAAGCTTGCTATGACTAAGCGTGGGCTGATGATATTCGTTGGTGCAACAGGCACGGGTAAATCCACGTCGCTTGCTTCAATGATTGGGTATAGAAACCAAAATTCGAAAGGCCATATCATTACGATTGAGGACCCGATCGAATTTGTCCATGAACACGGAGGCTGCATGGTGACGCAGCGTGAAGTCGGTGTGGATACTCCCAGCTTTGAAATAGCGCTCAAAAACACGCTTCGGCAAGCGCCTGATGTCATCATGATCGGGGAGATAAGAACCTTGCAGACCATGGACTACGCGGTCGCTTTTGCAGAGACCGGTCACCTGTGTCTTGCGACGCTTCACGCGAATAATGCGAACCAGGCGCTGGATCGGATTATTAATTTCTTCCCGGTGGATCGTCATAACCAGGTGTGGATGGATTTATCGCTGAACTTGCGAGGCATGGTTGCTCAGCAGTTGGTGCCAACAATTGATGGCAAGGGCAGACGAGCGGCTATTGAGATCTTGATCAATACGCCTTTGGTGTCGGATCTTATCCGCAAGGGTGAGGTACAGTCACTTAAAGAGGTCATGGCTAAGTCGACAGAGCTAGGCATGCAGACTTTTGACCAGGCATTGTTCAAGCTTTACCAGGAGGGTCAGATAACCTATGAATCCGCAATTGCATCCGCAGATTCTGCTAACGACCTCCGATTGCTTATCAAGCTCTCGGGGGGTGTCGAACCGCCCAGCGGCGATCGTATCCAGGGGCTCTCGTTGCAGGGCACAGAGGGAGGCTAGGGTTTGCTTGGATTCCTAGGTACTCCCCGCAAGCCAAGTTTCAAGAATCAATTTGGCGGCTATTGCATCTAGCTGGTCTGGGTTCTCGAACTCTCTTGCTTCGAAGGTTGAAAGTCTTTCATCCATCAATTCGATGCGGATTCCGTATCGCCCATGCAAGCGCCTTGAGAACCGAGCTGCGGCTTTTGACATGTCGCTCTCAGTACCATCCATGTTAATGGGTAAGCCGACGACCAATACCTTTGGTTGCCACTCTTCTACAAGCCTATCTATCGCCAGCCACTGTGGGATGCCGTCCCTTGCCTTAACCACGGCGACAGGTGAAGCGGTACCGGTAATTTGTTGTCCCACGGCAACGCCAATTTTTGTGGTGCCAAAGTCGAATGCCATCGCCAGGTTATTCATAAGGACCGCTCCTTGATCATTGGCTTACCCATGCCCGGGGGTGGGCGAGATCAAATTCAGGTCGATACCGATCGAATTAGCGGCCGCCTCGGGCCTCTCGTCAAAGGGTACATTAAAGACGATGTCACACATGTAAGGTATCACCAGCCATACGTCAGCTTGAATTTCCTTCTCCAGTTGGCCGTCGGACCAGCCAGCGTAACCCAGTCCTGCGATGATGTTGTTTGGCCCTTTTTGCGCGGAGATAGTGTCCAGAATATCTAAGGATGTCGTCAGGGCCAGGTTGTTTGCAATACCGATAGAACTCTCGATCATGGTTTCTGTTGTGTGCAGGAAGAACAGCCTGTCCTGTTCAACAGGGCCACTTTCAAGCACGGTGATGTTCGGTGGACACTGAGTTATTTGATGGCCAAGAAGCTCTGCGAGATCTGTGTCCAGCGGTTTGTTTATCACGAGTCCAAAGGCCCCCTCTCTGTTGTGCTCAATCAACAGGGTGACAGTATGAGAAAAATAGTCACTCCGCATCGTCGGTAGAGATACCAATAACTGTCCTGATAAAGAATTGAATGCTGACAATCTAATAGCTCCGCAGGGATGAGTTCTTCCTAAACTGCCAGGTTCGGATGATTTCAAGGACATCGGTCGATTGTCGTAGCTCATCTGGAAATGGAGCGTAAGGTGCTGATAGCCGAACTATCCTGACTGCAGCGTCATCCAGAACCGTATGCCCCGATGACTCAAGGATTTCTACCTCCTTCAAAGAGCCGTCCGGCAGGATAGCGACCACTAAGCGTAGCGACCCATATAGTTTCTTCTTTCTTGCTTCTTGCGGGTAGTTAAGGTTGCCAACGCTTTCGATCTTGCGGCGCCATGAGTTCAGGTAGAACGCATCTGAGCTGGCTGCGGTCGATAGGCTGGTTAGCCGTTTTATCCTGGGTCGTTTTGCGTAAACCTGGCGTTGGCGGTCGATGCGTGCTTCGAGGCTCGCAATTTCAAGTGATCGCGTCTGGAGCGACTTCCTGTTTTCGAATTCGGCTCTTTGCGGAGCCGTTTCGGTTGCCGCGTTATCCACGGTGAACGTTTGATCGGTTATGGCCTTAGTCGTGATAGCTGTTTGCTTCTGCTCAACGGGCTTATAGGACGCATTCTGCGGTATGTCCTGACTGGTTTCTCTGATTTCAGCATCCTGAAACTGCGCCTCTGTTGGCGCGCTCATGAGTGCCTTCTCTTCAAGCGCGCCGCTGCCAACTTGGTTCAATTGTGCCAGGAAGTCGGCTCTTTCGGGCGTGAGTTTAGCTCGTTGGTGGGCAAGCGTGACTTCCATTGTGTGAGTCGATGGCTTGCTGGTAACGTAGGTAAAAGTGACGCCGAGGATCAGGGCGGCATGCAGCGCAACGGCCAAGAAGAGGGTAAAACTAAGCCTATCACCCGGGCTGACGGGTTCTTCGAGTCGGTTTGTAATGACCGTTGTCATTATCTGGGGGATATCGTCTTAATCGGTTTTTCCAAATATCTCACTTTCAATGAACCGCATGTAGTCTCCTGCTATGTCTAAGTCAAAGGCAGCGTCTAGTTCTCTAATACAAGTTGGGCAGGTGACGTTGATCTCGGTCAAATAGTCTCCTATGACGTCGATCCCGACAAAGTAGAGCCCTTTTTCTTTAAGGGTCGGTCCAACTTGCTCGCAGATATAGCGGTCCCTATCGGTCAGTTCTCGCCCTACTGCTTTGCCGCCTGCGGCGAGATTGCCTCTAGTTTCTCCTTTAGCAGGTACTCGGGCTAATCCAAAGGGTACCGGTTCGCCATTTATCAGCAGAATTCTCGTATCTCCTTCTTTGATTTCGGGAATATAGCGCTGAGCCATGGTTTGAACCTGCCCTTGCTGGGTCAGCGTTTCAATGATGACAGACAGGTTGTGCTCATCCTCTACCGCCCGAAAAATTGATGTACCCCCCATCCCGTCCAACGGTTTGTAGATAACGTCTCTATGCTTGTGATGGAAAGATTTAAGCTTTTCCTGATTTCGGCTCACCAGGTGCGAAGGCGTGCATTGCGGGAATTGCAATGCGAATAGTTTCTCATTGCAGTCTCTGATACTACCAGGCCGATTAAGTACTGGGACTCCAGTGTTCTCAATTAATTCAAGAAGGTAAGTTGCATAGATGTACTCCATGTCAAATGGAGGGTCCTTTCGCATTAATAAGCAGTCGAATTCAGATGCCTTGACCGTGCGACGATCGAGTACATCGAACCATTTCTCTGAATCGTCAAACAGGACCACATTGGACACGAAAGCAAAGACCTCTCCGTCTTCGATGTAGAGGTCAGCTTGTGTAAAGACGCTGATATGCCAGCCGCGGGTCTGTGCAGCGAGCATCATGGCCAGGGTACTGTCTTTCTTGGGTTTTATAGAGTCGATGGGGTCCATTAGGACGCCTATACGATAGGTCATTTTGTCTCCCCCTATTGGCGCAGCTCGACATTTTTGTGAGGATCAGCTCCCGCTGTCAGGACTCGAGTTCGTTGCCGATGGTATTGTCTGATGAAAAAAAAAACAGTGTAAACTAACTTATCCCGATTTGTGCGAGAATTCCCTTATTTCCCAAGCACTTATGGATTGGTTTTTATAACTGTGTTAGAAAATGGAGCGCGACTGACGGGAAACAATGTATTCCCCGCGTATTTAGCTTTTGGTGGATTCCACGAAGCGGCTTTTGATAGAGCACTTTTGTTAGAGCACTAAGGTAGGACCTATGGACGATAAATTTGAAGACGTGAAAGTGATGGTCATTGATGACTCGAAGACTATCCGAAGAACCGCCGAGACCTTACTGTCCAAGGAAGGGTGTGAAGTCATCACAGCAACTGACGGTTTTGATGCCCTAGCTAAGATAGCCGATTGTCAACCTGACATAATTTTTGTCGACATCATGATGCCTCGCCTTGATGGTTATCAAACCTGCGCGCTGATTAAAAACAACGCCGATTTCCGAGGGACGCCGGTCATTATGTTGTCTAGTAAGGATGGTATATTCGATCGTGCTAAGGGGCGAATTGTGGGATGCGATCAATATCTTACAAAACCATTCAGCAAGGATGAGTTACTCAGCGCTATTCGCGATCACGTAAAAACTGCTTAAAGAACTCGAACACGGAGCCTAATAGAGATGTCTAAGATATTAATAGTCGATGATTCTCGAACCGAAACTCATCAGTTCAAAGCGACGCTTGAATCGATGGGTCACCAGGTTATTACGGCAGAAAATGGAAGAGACGGTTTGGATATGGCCATCGCCGAGCAACCAGATGTTATTCTGATGGATATAGTGATGCCTGACATGAATGGGTTTCAAGCGACAAGACAAATCGCCAGGGGCGCAGATACCAAACACATACCGATCATTATTGTGAGCGGCAAGGGTCAGGAAACCGACAAAGTCTGGGGGCAGCGTCAAGGTGCTAAAGGTTACCTAACGAAACCTGTGGCTGCTAATGACCTGATTTCCGCCATGCGGGCGTACCTGTAGCGATGAGTGAGCCATCACCATTTGAGATGCTTTCAAGCCTCGCAGACGAGGCAAGGCTCAGCGCCATTGACTTGCCTCCAGCTCAGGCAACTCAAGCGCTCGCCACGGGCCTTGGATTTAACCTGCTTGGACAAAGGTTTGTCACGTCCATGAAAGAAATCAGCGAATTGATGAGAGTTCCTCCCGCAACGCGGGTCCCGGGTGCCAAAAGTTTTGTTGTTGGCGTTGGCAACGTCCGGGGCAGGCTGATGGCCGTGGTAGATCTGGCGCTGTTTTTCGGTCAACCATCAAATTTGCTCATCGCACAGCGTAGGGTACTGGCCGTCGAAGACGAAGAACATTTACTGGGTTTTATCATTGATGACTCTCTTGGAATGCAGCATTTTCCTCCGGATACTTACTCAGAAGATGCCGAGGACGTTCCGGAGATTTTTAAGCAATTTGTACAAGGGTCATACGAGGTTGCGGGTGTGC